>CAZZKZ010000038.1:0-4086 GCA_964654915.1 Hadarchaeota archaeon (SeqCode) | reverse complement strand
GAATCAACGCGATATTCGCCAAGCTGGCGATCGACTCAGGCCTCATAGAGATCAGGGAAGGGCTCAGGCTTGCTGGCAGAAGCACTAGGTCAGCGCTTTTCTCCCTGTGGACCTCAACCAGACCGTATCTGCCGGGGCTGTCCGGAGACATAGACGAGAGCAGAAAGTTTCTGGAGAACTTGGAGATCGATCCCTCGATGTCCATCTCGAAGCTGGAGCCAAATGAGGAAGCGATGCTCTCCGATGCCATACTCAGGAAGATAGGGGGAGACGAGCGTCTGAAGAGTTTGATCTGGGGAAGGATATATGTCGACAGGCAGAGGGAGCTGGTAGGAACCGACGAGCTTCAGGAGTTCGCCTGCCTGCTGGATTGCTGTGCGGACATGAACGCTGCGGAGGTGGGGTTCGCGCTTGCAATGCGGGATGAAAGAATGGTGAGCAGGGCGATCGATCTTTTCGAGACGAGGCAAAAGGAGATGCTCAGGATCGTTCAGAATTTGGCGAAGAGAGTGAATGAGTTCAGAGAGATGAAAAACTTCAGGTACATCTTCCTTCCGGATGTCGGCCCGCTTATGGTTGGAGAGGCCGTTTCCTTAATGATAGAGTCTGGGATGGTCAGGGCGGACAAACCCGTGATTGGCATAAGCGTGAGCGGGCAGGACGAGCTGAAGATCTCGGCCCGCGGAACCCAGGAGCTTGCGGCCGCGGGGTTTGATCTTGGAAAGGCGATCAGGATGGCGGCGGCGGAGATGGGGGAGAGCGGCGGGGGTCACGACGTGGCGGCATCGGCCAGAATAAGAAGGGAGAAGCTCGAGGAATTCCTGAAGAAGGTTGACGAGTATCTCGGTGTGTAGAGATGGAGTGGAAACCAGACGGGGATTTCCAGCGGGCGGTTGAGCTGGTGAAAGGACTTGGGAGAGATTTCAGGGTTCTGAACTTTTCGCACAATGATGTGGATGGGGTCTGCAGCGCCTTTCTGATAAAAAGGATCTTTGAGAGGTTTTTCGGGTCGGAGGTTCTGTCAGTCATGCCCCCGACCTTCATGCTTACGGCTGATGAGGTGAGGGAGGCCGTGAAGGAAAGGGGAGAATTTGATCTGCTGGTGATATCCGACAAGGGCACGTTCGAGAGCTACGACGAGATAACGGAGGTGGTCGGCAGCGTGCTGATCATCGATCACCACCAACCGCAGGGATACCCTGCTGCGTGCACCGTTCTCAACCCCGGAGCCAGAAGGAGGGAGCACATGCCTGCCACGGCCCTGATATGCCATATGCTCATGCGGATGCTGGGAGAAAGCGATGATGTGGATGACATCATTGCGGCAGTTGGCTGCAGGGGAGATTTCGCGTTTGACACGGTGGAGGGGTTCTGTCACGAGGCGGCGGAACCGTTCCTGCGGATGATCGGTGAAAAATATCCTGGCCTGCTCGAACCCGTGGAGGGGGAGCCGACCGTCTTCGACAGATCTGGCAGAAGGAAAACGGCTCTCATAAATCAGATGGTCGAGGCAGTTCATGCTGGAACCCTGGCCCACCTCTACCGGGATGAGCTGGGGGAGGAGATCGAGTACGGACCAAACCTTGTTCTCAGGTTCTTTGGGGAGACCGGAGCGGGAAAGCTTCCGCCGGAAAATCTGGAGGGGTTTCTCTCCGGCAGGAGCGGGAGGCTCATAAGGTCCGTTCACCTTGAATTTAAAAAGGACTGTGCGAGGCTGGAGAGGAGGGTTAAAGATCCAATATTTCTGGGGAGGATCGGGAAAACCGATGTACTGCTGGTTTACGCGCGGGAGGTGAGGAGGGCGGCCAGAACAACGTTCTCGGCCATTCTACCGTTCGTGGCATTCGCGCACATGGCGGAGCTGGGGAGACCGGGCAAGGCGCTGATCGTCTTCTGTCCGAAGGATGTCGGGACACAGATCTCCATGCGAACCGACAGCGAGGACATCAACTGCGGGGACTTCCTGTCCGAGTTGGCCAGAAGGCTGGCCGAAAGGTATCCCGGAAAGAGGGTGAGCGGGGGAGGCCACGCGCGTTCGGCGGGACTTTTCGCGTGGACACCCATACCGGTCTACGCCGTTCTCCACGAAATGATTTTCCTGCTCGAGGAGATGCTCACGGAACCGGCAGTTTGAAAACATCGCTGCTGGATTTCTCTTTTGATGAGGATCGACCTTCTCAAGGGTTCGGCGTACAGGGTTGAGGGACCGGCGTGCCTGTACGTCATCAGCGGCTGCATCAGGGTGTCGGGAGGAAGGAAGATGAAGGGTGAGAGGGTGGTTGTCCCAGTGGCCAGATCCGTTTCGGTCGAGGCCGTTGAGCAGTCGGTGGTGGACTACCTGGGCGAGGAAGGGAAGCTGGAGGAGCTGAAGGGTGAAGTCATTCCGGGCGAGTGGATGAAGGCGATAGAGGAGATCCGCAGGACAGGCGGGACCGTTCTCGTCCTCGGGGACGTGGATGTGGGCAAGACCTTCTTCACAACCTGTGCCGGCAACCTGCTCTTTGAAGGCGGGATGGAGGTTGCCGTCCTGGACGGGGATGTTGGACAGAACGATATAGGACCGCCGGCAACCGTTGCGCTCGGGAAGTTTGAGCGTCCGGTCGGTCTGCTGGCGGAGCTTCGCATGAGGGATGCGTACTTTGTCGGCGATGTCTCACCGGCTGGGCACGTGCCGGAGTTTCTGGTCGGGATGGCGAAGCTTGCCAAGATGGGATCGAAGATATCAGATGTTTTGCTGGTGAACACGCCGGGATGGATAAGTGGACGGGGAAGGATCCTCCAGATTCTGACCGCGGAGATGCTGGAGCCCTGCCTCATAGTCGCGCTGCAGCGGGGGGACGAGCTGGAGAGCATCCTCGGATTCTTTGAAAAAGTCATAAGGCTGCCGGTATCCCCGCACGTGAGGACCAGAAGCAGAGAGGAGAGGGCGGAGATAAGGAGGCTCAATTTCGCCAAGTATTTCGAGAATGCCAGGAGGGTCGAGCTTGACATGCGGAAATGCAGGATTCTGGGAAGGTTTCTGGGGTCGGGGAATGAGGTGGAGCCGGAGGGATTCGGGGATCACGTGATGTACATGGAGCGCACGGGGGACGGACTGCTTCTCATCAGCGAGAGAGAACCGGACGCGGAGGAAATCGAGAGGATGAGGAAGTTTTTCGGCAGGGTGAGATGGGTGAAGGCGGGGGAGGAGAAAGGTCTGCTTGCAGGACTGCTGGGAGCTGGGGGAAGGCTGCTGGGGCTCGGGATCCTGGAGAAGGTCGACTTCCGGAGAAGGAGACTCGTGATGGTCTCGCCCGTGACTAGGACCCAGGATGTGGTGTCTGTCAGGGTGGGGGCAATCAGAATAAAACCCGACGGTGAGGAGATATACACGGCTGGTGAAGAGGTGCTGTGATGGATATCTCGGCCGAGATCGAGGTGGACTACGGAGATAGGGGGCTTGCGAGGAGTGTAGCCGCAGCGGTTTCTCCGGACAATGTCTCGGCCCCGAGGGGTGTGAGGATACAGACGAGGAGCGAGGGTGGAAGGGTGGTCACGCACGTGCAACTCCGCGGCAGAATAAGAACTCTGGTTGCGACAGTTGACGATCTGCTGGCATGCATGCAGGCGGCCGAGAACGCCGTAAGGTCACTCGGGAGGTGGAAGGATGTTGTTTGAGGTGGAGGGGAGGCTCCGGTTCAGGAAGCCGGTTGACGAGATCAGGGATGATGTTCTGGGAATAGTTCGGGCAAACATGGAGCTGCTGGTGAAGGGGGCCCCGAGCAGAGAAGAGGCCGCAGAGCTGAAAGAAGTACGGGTTGAGGGTGACTCCGTGATCCTTGTGATAGAGTCGGGAAGGAAGGTGAGGGCGCACGACGTTCTTCTCAGGTTTGCCAGGGTTCTCTCGGAGGAGCTGGGAAGGAGGCACAAGATAGGCCTCCGCGAGCTGGAGGTCCCGCGGTGCGTTGTCAGAATCCAGTCGGACAGTCCGGGGAGGGATGCGGGAAGGCTTGCCGGGCTCCCGTGCAAGGTTGAGGCGGGCGAGGGGGGGGAGATTCTGGGGCTGGGGGGGCCCGGGGAGGACGCCGCGAGGGGGCGGGTGGGCGA
>CAZZKZ010000037.1:0-1858 GCA_964654915.1 Hadarchaeota archaeon (SeqCode) | reverse complement strand
CGGGGTCGAGGGGCGGGGTGGCCCCCCCCCCCCCCCCCCCCCCCCCGCCCGCTCCCCCTGGCCCGCCCCCAGCTCGGAGATCTCGTCGAGGTTCATTTCCTGTCTCATCTTGGGGCACCGCAGGATTAAAAATCGCCGGGGCTAGGTTTAGTGATGCGCACGATCTTCATGACCATACCGGACTGGTTCTCAGCCAGGAACATCCTACAGACAGACGCATTCAAGATGATGAGGTCCAGGGGGGACCTGAGGATCGTCATATTCGGCCCGTTCGCCGGAGGCAGGAGCTGCCTGGAGGACCTTCCCGGGGTAAAAGGGGAGAACGTGTTCTTCGAGGACCAGGCGAGGTACATGCCGGATCTCCCGGAGAGGGTCCTCAGGAAGATGCAGGAGCTGATAGTCTTCAACGTGAACTACGTGGAGAACATATGGTTCAGGGACATGTACCTGATGAGGTCAAATCTTTTCCTCTTCTCCGCGCAGGAGGTCGCGAAGAAGGTTCTGGGGAAGAAGAGATGGCTGCTGGGGCCGCTCGACTCGCTCGACTGGAGGCTGGCGTGGGCGAAGCACCCCAGGTACATTGAGCCTTTCAGGAGGTACAGGCCGGATCTCGTCTTCTCGACGAACATGCTGAGGCACACGGACTGGAAGCTCGTTCAGACGGCCAGGAGGCTCGGCGTCCCGGTGGTCTCCATGGTGGCCAACTGGGACCACCTCACGAAAGGGCTGCTTCCACCCTCAGACTTCGTGATCGCCTGGAGCGAGTTCAACCGAAGGGAGCTCATGACCTACTACGGGTACAGGCCGGAGCAGATAGCGATAGTCGGGATTCCACATCAGGACTACTTCGTGAGGGTGAACCCGGCGGAGGCCAAGGAGAAGGTGAGGCGGGAGCTGGGGGTCAGGGAGGGGGAGAAGCTCGTCCTCTACACGACCGCGAGGTTCATCTACTACGAGCCTGAGATAGTCGAGATCCTGTGCAGGGCGGTGAGGGAGGGGAGGATAAGGTTCCCCGTGCACGTCCACGTGAGGGTTCACCCGGAGGACAGGTATGAGAGGTACAGACACATCGAGGAGGAGTACAGGGACTTCGTGACCTTC
The DNA here is from genome assembly GCA_964654915.1 of Hadarchaeota archaeon (SeqCode). Lineage (GTDB taxonomy): Archaea > Hadarchaeota > Hadarchaeia > Hadarchaeales > Hadarchaeaceae > JAVZGN01. The sequence goes on along the minus strand of CAZZKZ010000037.1, from coordinate 757 downwards.
GAGGGAGGGGGGAAGACCCTCGTCCCGCGGGTTTACTCGGTGAAGGCGCAGACGGAGGTGGACGTGCGCGGGAGGATGTGGCTGCCGGACGAGGGCGACATGATTCACTATGCCGAGCTTCTGTACGCCGCCGACGTTGCCGTCAACATAGCCTCGTCGGTCACCCTCGACTCGGTTGCGCTGGACAAGCCGACCGTGAACATCGCCTTCGACGGCTACGTGGAGAGGCCGTTCATTGTGTCGACTAGGAGGTACTTCCACACGACGCACTACAAGACGGTGGCGAGGTCGGGTGGGGTGAGGATAGCCCGGAGCCCGGACGAGCTTGTCGAGTTCGTGAACATGTATCTGGAGAACCCGGCGCTGGACAGGGAGGGAAGGAGGAGGATTGTTGAAGAGAGCGGGGGGCCGTTGGACGGGAAGTGCGGGGAGAGGATAGCGCAGGCCGTTCTCGGGTTCTTGGAACGCTCACGGTAGTTCCCGATCGGGTCGGTCGTAGAGTTTTGTTAAGCCATTCAAGAAAGCATCGGTTACCTTTTCCCAAGTGTACCTCTCCTCGACGAACTTTCTACCACGCCTGACAACGGATCTCCTTTCCTTCTCGGTGTCCAGAAGGTAGCGGATTATTTCCGCGGCTTCGGATTCGCTGGTAAAGGTGAACCCGTGATTTCTCATTACTTCCCGATGGACTGGTAAGTCAGAAACTACGGGGCATGTTCCACAAGCCATTGCTTCTGGGATGGTCATATTGAAGCCC
>CAZZKZ010000036.1:0-2996 GCA_964654915.1 Hadarchaeota archaeon (SeqCode) | reverse complement strand
CCCCGGCCTCCCCCCGGCGACCTTGCCGCTCGCACACCTGCACGCCCCCCTCCCCCCCCCCACCTCCACGAGCTCCCACGGGTGAAAATCGAGGACGAGCGGGTCGAAGACGCGCAGCGACGCGGCCATCAGCGGCCTTGAGATCGCAGCCGGTAGCCGCAGAAAGCTCGACGGCCACGTGTTCTCAACCTCCACTATCCCGTAAGGCTCCGGCCTGGGCCCCCGCCTGTAGACGGCGAGCGAGGAATCATACACATAGCCGAGCCTGCTGAGGGCCTCGTAGGTCGATGGGCTGCACCTGAAGTTGGGGCTGCGGAAGCCCTTCGGCCTCTCCCCAGTTGTCCCTTCGATGATCTCGGTCGCGACCTTTATCCTTCTGAACTGCTCACCCGCGGGGAGCCTGTCAAACCTCTCGTGCAGGTACCCGTGACACCCCACCTCATGCCGCTCCGCGATCCCCCTGACCGCGCCGGGAAAGAGCCTGCAGCACTCACCCGTCACGAAGAACGTCGCCCTCACGCCAAGCTCATCCAGAAGATCGAGCAGCCTCGGCAGGCCCTCCTCCACCCCCCTCCAGCTGCTGAGGTAGGGAGGGACATCCTGCTCAACATCAACAGACAGAACGGCCCTGCCCGCCAATCAAAGCCGCCTCCTCGTAAATCTCCAGAACCCTCCTCGCGGTTCTCTCCCAGGTGTACCTCTCAACGGTCTTCGCACCCTCCGCCCTGAGCCGGCTGGCCAGATCCTCGTCAGTCAGAACTTTCACGATCGCCCCTGCCAGCTCACGGGGTTCCCCTTGTGTGACGAGAAGTCCGTTCACACCTTCCCTCACGAGTGCCAAAGCTCCCTCCGTCCTTGTCGCCACGACGGGTGTTCCGCTGGCCATCGCCTCGAGGAGAGCTATCGGGAAAGCCTCGAAGAAGGACGGCAGAACAAAGACATCCGCGGATGCCATGAGCTCGGCGACCTCATCGTTGGTTCTCGGCCCTAAGAAGATGACCCTGCTCCCGACTCCGAGCTCCTCGACCCTCCTCCTCAGGTTGGGCAGCTCCTGTCCGGTCCCCGCGATCACAAGCATCGCATCCGGAACAGACTTCAGAACGTCGGCGAAGGCCTCGATCAGGACAAATGGTCCCTTGCGCCTGTTCAACCTGATTGCGCTGAAAACGATCTTCCCCCCCAGACCGTACCTCGTGCGGATTCTCCTCCTCTCCTCCTCGTTCCTGGGCCTGAAGAGGTTCACATCAACACCGTTCGGGACGACCCTCACCTTCCAGCGCGGCACGCCCAGCCTCGCACACGTCTCCGCTGCTCGCTCGCTCACCCCTATGACCATCGTGGCCTTTCTGACCGTGCGCATCATCAGGCGGTAGAGCGGTCTCCATCTTCTGATGGAACCCTCGACCGTGTGACAGGTTATCGCGGAGGGAATCTTCCTTCTCCTGGCGTACCAGATCGAGAAGAGTGCCATGCTCGAGTGTATGTCCTGACCGTGAACAACGTCGAAACCTCCGTATCGGATGAGATCCCGCAGCCCCTTCGCTATCCTCGCGGAAAACATGCGCTTGACTATCGGAATTGTGAACCCGTCCAGAAATCTGACGTCGACACCATCCGGAACGAATCCGGTTCCCCTGAGCCGGCCCGGCAGAGCCAACGTCACGTCCACCCCCATCTTCGACATGGCGCGGCACAGGCTCAACGTGTACGTCGACACACCTCCGATATCTGGCGGAAACTCGTCCCCAACCATCAGCACCTTCACTTCTGTCCCCAACTAAAGCCCCGGGGGCTGAATAAAAAGTCTTGGTGAAGAATTTAGTCCGGTGCCGAACAACTTCCTTGTAACCGGGAGGCCGGGCAGCGGGAAGAGCACGGTGATCGAGAGGACGGTGAGAATTCTGGCGGAGAGCGGGCTTTCGGTCGGGGGCCTTGTCTGCCCGGAGATTAGGGACAGGAGCGGAGTTAGGACGGGGTTTCTGATGAGGGACATACGGACGGGAGAGGAGAGGGTCCTGGCCAGCGTGGACCTCGCGGCCGGCCCCTCGGTCGGGAAGTACAGGGTGGCGGTGGAGAACGTGGACTTCATGGCGGACTTCTCCATAATGCGCGCCCTGCGGGAGGCCGACGTCGTGGTCGTCGACGAGATAGCCCCCATGGAGATCTTCAGCCGGAGGTTCATCGATGCCGTCAGGCTCGCGCTCGACTCGCCCAAGCCCTTTCTCGCGGCCATCCACATGAAAACCGGCTCCGGCTTCATCGGCGAGATAAAGAGGAGAAGGGACGTGAGGATCTGGGTGGTGGAAATCACCAGAAGGGATGGGCTCCCATCGGAGATAGCGTCCGAGATCCTGAGAGTCACCGGAAAACGGATATGACCAGCTCGTAAGGTGCATCGGTTCTGAACCCTGTCGGCGAGAAGATGGTTTTCGAGAAGAAGTGACCCGATCCCGCCAGCGTCTGGCTCACGCGGGAGAACTTGGGAGGCGGCCCCCCGGCCAGGCCGGCCAGAACGTTCAGGTCGTAGAAGGTGGGCGGCCCCCCGGCCTCATCGGCGCAGGTGGACAGCAGCTTCGCCTCCTCAAACGACCTCCTGAACCCCATCCTGAGAATCTCCTCCCTCACCCTCAGAACGAATTCCCGGTCGAAGATCCGCCCGAGCCACAGCGGCCCCGCGTGGCGGAGGCCCGACCCGCAGGCACACCTCCCCGGCAGCTCCACCGCCATGCCCCCCGTCAGATACCTCCGGCCGCACGAGAAGCAGTGGGAGACGAAGCCGATCTCCGACATGACTCCGTCCGCCTTCGCTGCCCCCCTCTCACCCAGCATGTAGACCCTCATCTGGTGCCTCGTCATGTGAACCAGCAGGGGACGGAAGGCTAGGTCCCGCTTTGCAGCGGTCCTCTGGACATGACCGATCAGAATTCTCGCCCCGAGCTCGTGGCAGTACTCCGTCCTGAGAGGAACTGCCCCGTACTTTCTGATGCAGGCCGCCG
>CAZZKZ010000035.1:0-5197 GCA_964654915.1 Hadarchaeota archaeon (SeqCode) | reverse complement strand
GCCTGCCCGCTCGGCGTCTGGGCCTCCACAGGCTCGGCGGTCAGGGAGAGCACGGTGAGGGCGGCCACGAGAACCCCGGCGACCCCAATACATTTAGATCTGTACTCTTGGGAAAGATGGAGCGGCCGTAGACGGAGGTTTCCCCCCATTCCAGTTCCCGATTTCTTCTCTCCCATTTTTATCGTGTTTTTTAATTGTTTTAAAATTATAATAAAACGGTTAATAAGCAGTTACGAATACAGTTGATGTATATAAGGCTATCTGTCGTCCCGCCTGACCCCGGCAAACAGTCTCCTGCTGGGCGATCGATCCCTCATGACCGTGTCCTCAGTCCACGTGCTTTATCCTGACGATGTAACCGCAGCTCTCGCACCTGCACGCGACCCAGTACGCGTCCCCCTCCCTCTCGTCGCCCTCAGCCCAGCGCTTGAGCTCCCCGCCGCACCTCGGGCACCTCATCCTCCTAACAGCCCCCGGAAAGGCTTTAATCCCCACCCTTACCATCAGTTATTTGAGGCTAGACCCGAGGGGTAGTCCCGAGGGTCGGAAGTTGGCGTACATAAGGGAAATCCAGCTGAAGGGCTTCAAGTCGTTCGGCACCAGCAAGCTATCCATCCCCCTCGCCCGCGGCCTGAACGTCATCGTCGGCAGGAACGGGTCCGGCAAGAGCAACATAACCGACGCTATAGTCTTCGCCTTTGGCGGCAGGAGCACGACCATGATGAGGGCCGAGCGCTTTCAGGACTTTCTCTACATGAAGGGGGGACGGACCATCGCCCCATACGCGGAGGTCACCCTCATGATAGACAACTCCGACGGCGTCCTCCCCGTGATGTCAAAAACGATCGAGATATCGAGAAGGGTTGACAGGACGGGGAAGTGCGTCTACAGGATAAACGATAGGCGCGTCGACCGGCAGGAGGTCGTCGACCTTCTTTCACCGGTCATGGGCTCCCCAGACGGCGTCAACTTCGTCCTGCAGGATCAGGTGAAGAGAATTTTTTCCGTGACTCCGGAGGAGCGCAGGGGAATAATAGAGGATCTGGCGGGGGTTAGGGAGTACAACGAGAGGAGGGAGAAGGCCGAGAAGGACCTGAGCGGCGTGGAGACAAACCTCAAGATAATCGACGGGCGCCTGCAGGACCTCCGGCTCAGGGTTGAGAGGCTCAGGAAGCAGGTCCAGGACTACATGGCGGTGAAGACGATAGACAGGGAGCTCCAGCAGGTCAGGGCGGCCATTCTCTTCAGGAGGCTCAGGGAGAGGGAGGCCGAGCTGAAGAGGCTGGAGTCGCTGGAGAGGGGCAAGTCCTCGAGGGAGAGGGCGATGAACCAGCAGATTCAGAGCATCGCCAAGAGGATCTCCAAGCTTGAGGAGGAGCGGAAAAAGATAATGGCCACCCAGAGCAGGATCCGGAGCGAGGGCGTCTTCGCCGAGTTCGGAAGGCTGGAGAGCCAGATCTCCGAGCAGAGGAGGATGCTGGAGGAGCTTGCGAGGAGGAGGGCGGAAACAGAGGCGGAGCTCGGGAGGGCCAAGCGGGAGCTCGACCGCGGACGGGCCCTCGTCGTTTCCAAGATAGAGGAGTTCCGGCAGATGCACGGGAGGTTCAGGCAGCTTCTCTCCGAGCTGTCGGGCAGCCGGGATCCGGCCGAGCAGAGGAGGCTCCTGAACGAGATTTCCGAACTGCTTGCGAGGATCGACGGGTCGCTCGACTCGGTCATCGCCGAGATCTCCTCGGCGGCCCAGCAGAGTCTTGAGCCGGCGAGGAAGGTCCTGACCCTTGAGGGCAGGATCTCCGCCTACACCGAGCAGGAGAGCGGACTTACGCGTGAGCTGGAGAAAAACGTGAAGAAGCTGGAGGCCCTGAAGCCCGAGAAGAGCAGGGCGGAGGAGAGGCTGCGCAGGCTGGACAGCCGCCTTGACGAGATAGATGCGAGGATAGGGAAGCTCAACGAGAGGAAGGACAGGCTGACCGAGAGGCTTCTCAGGATCTCCGAGGCCCGCGCGCAGAGCGAGGGGAAGAAGACCTCGCTCGTCGATGAAATAGCCCGGCTGAGGCAGGAGCTGGAGGGAATAAAGGTTGACTACAGGCACCTCTGCGCGAAGAAGATGGAGACCCTTCAGAGGATGGAGAGGGAGCTGGAGGGCCGCAAAGCGGAGATAGGCGAGGTCAACCCGAAGGCCCCGGATGAGCTCAGGCAGGAGGAGGAGAAGCTGAGGGCTGACGAGGAGAGGTACAGGAAGCTGGAGGAGGAGAGACAGCAGCTGCTTTCATTCATGGCGGAGCTCGACCAGAAGAAGAGGGACGCATTCTTCAAGGTCTTCAACGTCGTCTCCGAGGCCTTCACGGAGATTTTCAGGGAGATCTCCGGAGGGGCCGAGGGCAGGCTGGTGCTCACGAACCCCGAGAACCCCTTCGAGGGAGGGCTTGACTTTGAGGTGGACTTCGGGGAGAAGACCCGCCTGCTCTCAGGAGGCCAGAAGACCCTCACGGCCGTGGCGTTCATTCTCGCCCTCCAGAGATGCAGACCTTCGACCTTCTATGTTCTGGACGAGATAGACGAGAGCCTCGACCCGTTCAACCGGCAGAGGGTCGCCCAGCTTCTGAAAAAGTTCTCGAAGGAGTCGCAGATGATAGTCGTCACCCTCCACACTTCGATGGCGGAGGTTGCAGACAGGATATTTGGCGTTGTCAAGGAGGATGGGGTTTCGAGGGTCTTTTCCGCCGATCTTTCGGCGATAGAGGAGGTAGGTGAGGCTTGAACCTGAGCGATCAGCCCGTCCAGGAGCTGCTCGAGCTCGTCCGCTCCCACAAACTCAGCCCCTGGGATGTGGACATCTCCAAGCTGATCCTCATCTACAAGGAGAAGATGAAGCGGTCGGTCGATGTCGACCTGAGGGTTCCCAGCAGGGTCATGCACTCATCAGCAACCCTTCTGAAGCTCAAGTCGGAGATAGCCGTCCGCGGGGAGTCAAAGGTGACGGAGGAGGAGATGGAGGAGATGCTGAGGATCGATCTCCTGCCGGACATGGGCGAGCTCACGCTCGAGCTGGCGGTCCCCGATAAGATAACCCTGCAGGAGCTTCTGAGCCACCTTCGGGAAGCCCTCGCCAGCATACCGGAGCGAAGGGAGAGGGAGAAGCCTGCCAGGGAGAAGCTCGTGGTCGATGTTCAGAGGGACATCGATGCCATGTTCACGAAGTGGATGGAGGAGGTTCTCGCCAGGATAGGCCGGATGATCCAAGAGGGAAAGACCCCGACCTTCTTCTCCCTTCTTTCCGGGAGGTCAAGGACGGAGTTTGTGAGGGTTTTCATAACTCTGATATTCCTGTATTCGGACGGGAAGGTGAGGCTAGAGCAGCCGGAGCCCTTTTCCGACATAAGGATAGAGCTACTCGGAGGCCGGGAGGATGGGAATAAAGGAGGACCTGATGGTTCTTGAGGGGGCCCTCTACGCCAGCGATCACCCGCTAACGATGGCGGAGATCAAGAGCCTCCTGAAAACAGACTCGGAGACGTATGTGAACCAGCTCCTCGAGATGATCAGAAGGAAGCACCAAGAGGGAGGGTCACCCTTCGAGCTCCAGCAGGTCGGAAACGCGTACTCGATAAGGCTCAGGAAGGAGGTGAAGGAGAGGGTCGGCCCGCTGATGCCCAAGATGAAGATCTCCGCCGGCGCCCTCAGGACCCTGGCCCTCATCGCCTACAGGCAGAACATCACCCTCTCCAAGCTCGCCGAGATGAGGGGCAACAGGGTATACGAGCACGTAAGGCACCTGATAGCCGCGGGCTTTGTCGAGTCCAGGCCCCTCGGGAGGACAAGGGTCCTCCGGACGACGAAGAAGTTTGCAAGCTACTTCGGCCTCGAGGACGACATCGACGTGATAAGGGAGAAGCTGGAGGAGATGCTCGGCTGAGGCCGTCCATCCAGAACCCTTTTAAGTTTTCCGAGCCTCCTCTTTCCGGTAGAGAGGATGGTGGTCTGGCACGGCAGGTCCCTGAGGAAGCCAACGGGCGGAACCCGCAGGATGGCAAGGAAGAAGAGGAAGAGGGAGATCGGCAGGATATTTCTTGAGCCGAAGGTCGGCCCGAAGAAGCTGGTGAAGGTGAGGGTGAGGGGAGGGAACCAGAAGCTGAGGCTCCTCTCGGCGGATTTTGCGAACGTGGTTGACCCCTCGACCGGGAAGGCGTCCAAGGTCAGGATAATCACGGTTGTCAGGAACCCCGCCAACCCGCACTTCTCGAGGAGGAACGTCATCACGAAGGGCGCGATAATAGAGACGGAGATCGGGAAGGCGAGGGTGACCAGCAGGCCCGGACAGGACGGCGTGGTCAACGCCGTGCTGATCGAGCCGAAGGCCTCCTCCTGAGGTGGACCACCTCCCATCCCCTTCTCTCGAGACTTCTCGCGATGTGCCTCCTGTGGCACCAGGCGGGGTTCTCCTCGACGCAGATAATGGCGGAGACAGACTTTCTCGCGATGTTCTCAAGCCTCTCAAGTCCTTTCCTGAAGTCCTGGCTTTTCATGTACCTCTGATAGCCTCCCCTGAAGCCTCCCAGCTCCTCGATGTGGATGTAGGAGAAACCCCTCCTCTCAAGCTCGGCCCTCAGCCTCTCCTTTTTGAACTCCTCGACCTTCGAGGTGGGAAACCTCCTCACGTCCACGACCGTCTCCACCCCGTTCTCTCTGAGAATCTCCATGAACTCGTCGAGGCTCATCCCGCCGTAACCCAGCGTGAAGATCCTGCCCATGCCCAGCGATTATTAGCCTTGGGCAGATATTTTTCTTGATGCCGAAGGCGCAGGTGACTCTCACCCCGGAGGAGTCGAAGAGGCTGATAGCGAGGGCCGTCGCCAGGCTGCCCGAGGTCAGGTCCGCCCTGAGGAGGGGAACCGTCGTGATATGCCTCGGGACGACGAACGCTCACGTCGTCGAGGAGATAACGGGGAAGCCGGTTGACCGCCGGAGGTTCGCGGCCGGTGTTGTTCTCCCACGCGGGACCTGCGTGACGCCGAGGGAGGGCAGGCTCAGGGAGGTCGTCCTCGTGAGGGGGAAGCGGGTCGAGGCCGGCCTGGACGACGTCCTTCCCAGGCTCGGGCCGCGGGACGTCGTGATAAAGGGGGCCAACGCCCTCGACCCGAGCTGGACGGCCGGCGTCTTCCTGGCATCGGAGACGGGCGGAACAGTCGGGAGGATG
>CAZZKZ010000034.1:0-4609 GCA_964654915.1 Hadarchaeota archaeon (SeqCode) | reverse complement strand
GGGAACAGCTTGCCCCCGGAAAGGGCCGTTGTCCCGATGAAGCTCGGAGGCCACATCTACACGGAGAAGGAAATAATTGAGGTCGTGATTTACATCTTCATATACATCATCCTCATCTTTGTCGGCGCGGGGATCCTGATGGTGCTGGGCTATCCCCCGATGAACTCCATTTTTGAGTCGGCCTCGGCCCAGGGCAACGTGGGGCTCACGACCGGCATAACCTCAGCGAGCATGCCGCTGGCCGGGAAGATCTCCCTGACCTTCCAGATGTTGGTCGGAAGGCTCGAGATCCTCCCCATCCTCGCCCTCCTCGGCTACGCGGTGTCAAAAGCAAAACGCGAGCCTATTCCCTTCTAGGGAACCCCCTCACAAACAGGAGGTACTTCTCGTTCCCCTGCAGCTCCATCTCAATTCTCTTCACGACCATCTCGAGCGGTTTCTGAATTCCCTTGACCCTGTTCTCTATGTCCTCGAAGCTCTGGAAGGGCTGCTTCTCCCTCTCCTGCAGGATCGTCCACATCAGCTTCTTCCCTATCCCGGGCAGAAGCTCGAGGGCGTGGAACCTCGAGGTTATCGGTCCCGCCCTGTTGAAGAACTCCACGAACCTCTGCGGGTTCTGCGCGACTATCGTTCTTATCGCTATCGGAAGCTCCGTCCTCGCGACCGGGGTCAGCTCCTCGTAGGATATTCTGCGCTTTATCCTCTCAACCTTGTCCCTGCCCTCCCTCCCTATGTTCACAACCTCCTGCGGCTGGAGCGTGACCCCCCTGAACGGGACAACCTCAAGGAGCGTGAAGAAGGTGTCTCCGACTATCTGGGCCAGAGGCTCTCTTAGGTGCACGGGCCTCCTGTCGGTCGGATTCCCCTGGGGCAGGAAATCCAGCACTATCCCCCTATCCTCATATTTTTTGTCCATCATGTGGGAACACCCTTCTCCGGCTCCCCCGGCTCAGGAATATTTCTCCAGTATCTGCAGAATTGCCTCACAGTCCTTGTCGTCCAGCTTTACCCTCTCTCTGGCAAACAGAAGCTCGATGTCGGTTTTCTTCTTCGGCATGAGATCTATAATCATGACGACGTGACGCTCGGAGAGCTTGCCCAGCTTGAGGAGCTCCTCCTTCATCTTTCTCGCCTTCTCGGCATTGACCCTCGAGAACTTCTGCGCGTAGTCCCTGGCCATTCTCTGGGAGGCCTCGAGCTCCCCCTGCTTCTCCAGGATCTCGAGCGCCTCAGCAATCGTCACCGGGGTCTCCCTGAGTGTTCTCTTGCCGATCATCAGGCCACCATCCTCAGATGCTCCCGTCCGACAACCAGCATCTTTACCTTACCGCCGTCCTTTATCTCGACCACATAAGCCCTTCCCCTTTTTTCCCTGACCACGCCCACCCTGCCATGGTAGCGGTGGTGCGGCTGCCCGCCCGTGACTGTCGGCTCTATGATGACGGCCACCTTCCCACCAACAGGGAGCTCCTGGGTGGCCTGGACCACCGAGAACTTGCCCCTCATCCTCGGCTCCTTCCTGAACTTTCCTCTACCCTTGCTTCTGAGCCCCTTCGACCTTCTCGGCATTTTGCCCCTCTCCCTCCAATCTACTCCCTCTGACCTTTTATTAACTTCGCCGGCGGGAAAACCGAACCCGAAAATCCCAGACGGTTCATTCCTGCATCCCTTTCAAAAGCTTGGCCCAGGGCCCGGTCCTAGGAACCCGTCCCTTCGCGATTGTCTTCAGAACCTTCTGCATCAGCTCGTACTGCCTGAGCAGCTCCCTCACATCAGCCTCGGATGTCCCGGAGCCGCGGGCTATCCGTCGGATCCTGGACGCGTTCAGGATCTTCGGATTCTCCAGCTCCTCCTTCGTCATCGACTGCATGATCACCTTGAACCTCTTCAGCTTCTCCTCGCCGACCCTGAACTGCTCATCCGGTATGGATGCCCCTGCCCCTGGAAGCAACTGCATGATCTTCTTCAGCGGCCCCGTCTTCTCGAGCGCCTCAAGCTGCTGGTAGACATCCCTGAGGGTCAGCTTTCCCGCGACCAGCTCCTTTCTCTCAGGAACCTTTATCTTCTCCTTCTCCACGACCTCTTCAACCCGCTTGAGAAGGGTCTCGAGGTCGCCCATCCCGAGCAGCCTTGCCAGGAACTTCGCCGGCTCGTAGGGTTCAATCTCGTCGATGTGCTCCCCCGTGCCGATGAACTTTATCGCGGCCCCGGTCGCCGCCACGGCCGAGAGGGCACCTCCCCCTTTCGCGGTTCCGTCCAGCTTCGTCACGAAAATGGAACCGATCGACGTTGCGGAGTTGAAGGCCTCCGCCTGCCCCCTCGCCTGCTGCCCTATCGTCCCGTCGATGACCAACATCACCTCGTCAGGCTTTATCTCCTCGGCCAGCCTCCTCATCTCATCCATGAGCTCGCTCTCCCTTCTGTGTCTCCCCGCAGTGTCGACCAGAACGAGCTCGCACCCGGCCCTCCTGAAGTGCTCGACCCCGGCCCTAGCGATTTTCACGGCGTCCCTCTCTTCCGGGTCTCCGAAGACCTCGAATCCGCCCTTCTCGGAAAGCTGCCTGAGCTGCTCAAAGGCCCCCGGCCTGTAGGTGTCGGCGCAGACCACCCCAACCCGGTAGCCCTTCTTCCTGAAGTAGGCCGCGAGTTTCGCCACGGTCGTCGTTTTCCCGCTCCCCTGCAGACCGACCATCATGACCACCTTGGTCTTGCCCGGCCCGACCTCAAACTTCGACGGCCTCCCGAGGAAATTTGAAAGCTCCTCAAAAACTATCTTTACGACGTGGGCCCTCCTGTTGAGCCCGGGCGGGAGCTTCTCCTCCAGGGCCCTCTTCTCGATTCTCTTGGTCAGATCCAGAACGAGTCTGACCTCGACGTCCGCCTGAAGGAGGGCCCTCTGGATGTCCCTGACGAGTTCCTTCACGGTTTTCTCGTCGACGTGGGTGCTCTTCGAGAGTTTCTGGAGGGCCGCCTGCAGCGAGCGTCCGAGCTTTTCCAGTACCATGTGCGCCCAGGTTCAAGGACGCCTTCCGGGCTTATAACCCCAGAGAATCCCCGGGCGGAAACCAAATAAAACGGAACGCAGCCAGTTTATGGGAGGACCGATGGAGGCGATAATTCTCGCCGGGGGTTTTGCCAGACGCCTGGGCCCGCTCGGAGACATCTTTCCCAAGCCGATGCTCGTCGTCGAGGGGGACACGCTCATCGGCCACCTGGTCAGAAAGCTTAGGGCGGAGGGAATAGAGCCGGTCATAACGGTCAACAAGAGGTTCGAGGACTTCTTCAGGGAGTTTCCCCGGGTCGTCGTCGAGAGGGCCACCAGAGAGGAGGAGAAGCCCGGGGCCCTCTCCGGCCTCTCAAACGCTATTTCCGAGATGGGGATAGACGACGACGTTATGGTTCTCTGCGCGGACAACTACTTCTCCTCGGACCTCGGGGAATTCATCTCCAGCTTCACGAGCGAGACCCTCGTGGGAGTCTACTACGCCGGTCAGAATCCAGATCTCAGGCCGGAGGAAATGGCAACCGTCCGCTTTGAGGGCTGCGAGAGATACCCGCCGCCCAGCAGGTCCTTCCGCATAACGGACTTCAGGGAGAAGGTCTCCCCGCCGCTCAGCCAGTACGTCGGGACCGGGATATACATTCTGCCCAGGCGCGTGCTTCCGGTTCTCAGGGAGTTCTGCTCGGGGGGAAGGCGCGACGCCCCCGGCTACTTCATCCAGCACCTCCTCGAGAGGGGCGAGACGGTGAAGGGCTTCCTGCTGACCGGCGACTGGTACGACATCTCCCACAGGAGTTACGTGAGGATATTCAGGGAGGGGGAAATAGTGGAGAGGTCAGATAAACTAGTCAGGGTCGAGCGCAGGATGGGCGACCTCCTTCTGAACCTCGTGATCCTGAGGGCCGGGGGGAGCCTGCCGCCCAGAAGAGCCGAGCACGCGGCGGTCTATTTTGTTCTCGACGGGATCGGGGAGGTCGAGGTCGACGGCAGAAGGCAGATGATCAGGAGCAGGGACATCATCCCCGTTCTTCCCGGCTCGACCTTCGGCGCCTCAAACAGGTCCGACAGGGACATGCTGATGGCCGCCGTCACGGTCACCTGAAGCCGAGCGTTTTGTGGACCTGAGGGATGATGGCCACTTCTCTGACCCCCGCGCGCGCGGCGGCCTCCGACAGCCTCAGAAGGAGCCGGAGGCCAGGTCTTTTCCTGACCCTCCCGGCCGGCGTGACCGGCTGAATCACAACTGGAACCTCAAGCTCTGACAGACATCTGCAAACAGAAAAGACCGTTTCCTCCTTCGTCTCCGCCAGAGCAACGATCTTCACGAAGGTCTCCACGCCGCTGTCCCTGGCCACCCGGACGCAGGAGATCTCCTCCCCGAGCAGGTGCTCCCAACGCTCCGGTCTGACCGCCATGTGCTCCGGTAGCTTCACGTCAACGGCCGCGTAATCCACATGCTTCACGATTTTTTTCATGAGCCTGCTGCTCTCGCCGTTCGTCTCGAGGTAAACCGGCAGGGACGCCCTCCGGCAGAGCCGCCCGAGCTCCGCGGGGCGGGCCCCGGCCCGCACAGGGCCCCCCCCGCGCCCGGCAAGCGGGGGGGGTGCG
>CAZZKZ010000033.1:0-1962 GCA_964654915.1 Hadarchaeota archaeon (SeqCode) | reverse complement strand
CGCGCCCCACTCGCCCCGCGCGCCGCCGCCCCCCCCCCGCAGCGGCTCCCCGCCGGTCAGGGAAACCGAGTGGATGTCGGGCGTGGTCAGCCTCAGGACCTCCCGGAAGACATCGGATGATTTCAGTGGGTTGGGCCTCTTTTCAAAGTTGCCCGAGCCGGCCTTCCCCTCAATTCTGCACCACCCCACATCCCTCCTCCTGAACTCCGGCGTGTCGCAGTAGATGCAGGAGAGGCCGCATCCGGCGAACCTGACAAAGACCTGCCTCCTCCCGGCGTAGAGACCTTCCCCCTGAACTGAGCTGAAGATCTCTCCGACGAAGCCCTTCTCCATCACGGTGCACTCGACTTGAAAGGTATAAATCCCACGGGATAAAATTCAGCCGGAAAGCATGCGCAGGCTTTACAGACTGCTGCTCCTGCTGGTGATGGCGACGGTTTTTTACGAGGTGGTGCCCAGGCTGCTCCCGCAGCCGGAATCCCCCCACGCCTTCGGGGGAGAGGAGGTCCTCTTCCTCCAGAGCAGAATATCCTCCAGAGCCTTCGATGTGGCGATGGTCTGGATCTACTCCCTCGCCTATGTGTTCATGATATATGGAACGGGCATCTACATTCTCCTCAGGAGAGACGTTCCCCGTCTTGAGAGGTACGTGATGGTTTTCGTCATCGTCCAGGCGATGGCCATGCTCACCTGGTGGCTCTTTCCCGTGGCCCCGCCGAGGATGGCTGTCGAGGGTGTGAGAGGCATCAGGGAAAGCATCCTCGGCGTGAGCGAGACCTTCAACCCGTACCCATGGGGGGCCTTCCCCAGCCTCCACGTGGCCAACAGCGTCTCGGCGGTTCTCATCATCAGATTTTACGGGAGGAGGACTCTCGCGGTCTGGCTCGCGATCTTCATCCCTCTGGCGTTCTCGACGGTTTATCTTGGCGAACACTACTGGCAGGATCTGGTTGGCGGAGTCGTCTATTCGGTCACAGGATACCTTCTCGCCGGCCGCCTGGCAGGGGTGAGAGAAAAACGATCTGGGGAGACCCGGTCATGAAGTTGGACCCCGAGCTTCTGAAAATCTTGGTCTGCCCGGTTTGCAGGGGAGGCCTCCGTCAGGGGAAGGACGAGCTCGTCTGCAGGAAGTGCGGCCGGCGCTACCCAGTCATCGACGGGATCCCGTACCTTCTGCCGGAGGACCTTATGGAGATTCTCCGGCTTGGCCGATCACCCTCATCTCCACGATCATCTTCGGGTTCCTGAGCCTCCTAACGAGTTCACGGGAGAGGTCCGCGGCCCCCTTGCTGGCCGAGATGGCAACCGTCCTGCCGCAGATGTACCTGCTCTTTCTCACGACGATGTCGGTTGGATGGTCGAGCGTGAGGGACCGGTGCCCCTCGGCCAGTATTCGCTCGCTAACGCCGCCCGCCGAGAGGATTATCTCAACAGTCCTTCCGGACCTGAGGATCCTCTTCAGCCCGGGGTCAAGCCCGGCAGCCCCGGCTTCCGCCCCGACCCCCACAACGCAGTCCGCGCGCGGTCCTATGTCACTCTCTGCCGTGAGCATGAAGGTGGTCGGATGCCTCGCGGTTATGTTCGGATGCCCCCTCGCGCGGATCGTCCATTCCATGGAAGCCTTCAGAATTTTATGGCGGTGGGGAGAGATTTATCTGTGCCGCCGGTCTTCGATGAGGAGCGGAACGAGCTTGTCGAGCGGCTCATCTCCCTCGGCTATCTCAGAACCCACAGAATAATTGAGGCCTTCCGGAAGGTCCCCAGGCACGAGTTCGTTCCGGAGATCCTGCGCCACCGCTCCTACTCGGATCAGCCCCTCCCGATCGGTCACGGCCAGACGATCTCAGCCCCGAGCATGATCGCGATCATGATGGAAACGCTCGATCTCAGGCCGGGCCAGAAGGTTCTGGAGGTCGGCACGGGTTCTGGCTACAACGCGGCCCTGCTGGCCGAGGGCGTTGG
>CAZZKZ010000032.1:0-2821 GCA_964654915.1 Hadarchaeota archaeon (SeqCode) | reverse complement strand
ACAGCCTGAGATGAAGGTGGCACGACCCGTCAATCTTCCGCTCCAGGGCCTCACCCACCTTTCCCAGCTACTCTTACCCCCTCCTCCCGAGTAGCCGATCCAAAAACTCCTGCGCCTTCCTCCCCCTGCACCTCCCCTCAATCTTCACTATCGGGTTCCCGTAGTGCCCCTTCAGCACGGTTCTCTCACAAGCAACCTCGGCCGGCAAAACCTCCCTGAGGCTCTTCAGAACCTTCTCCTCATCCTCGGTCGCGTGAGCGAGGACGTCGACCTCCAGCCCATCTACAACGCGTCCCATCCTACTCATTCGCCTTCGCGCTCGGCCTGACCTTCTCCGCTCCCTTTCCCTTCCTCCTCAGCCCGCGCATCTTCTTCCCGGCGCTGGTCAGCCCCCTGAAGGCCCTCCCCCTGTGCTGCGGCTCAGCGATCCACCCGAGCTGCGGATCGCTCCTTATCGCCGGGTGATTCGGGTCCACCAGTATGACCTCATAGTACTCGTGCGTGCCGTCCGAGGCCACATGATACGAGTTCAGGACCTCCAGATTCGGAAACTTCCTCGCGGCCCTCTCCTCCGCGATCACCTGCAGGTTCTTCCCCGGCGTTATCTTGTTCACTCCCATCCTCTTAGGCTTCCTCCCCCTCGTCGGTCTCGGCTTCCTCCTCCCGCCCTTCCTCACCCTCACCCTGACCACAACCACACCCTGCTTGGGCTTGTACCCCAAGCTCCTCGCCCTTCTTATCTTCGTCGGCCTCTCCACCCTGACAATCGCCGGCCCCTTTCTCCACCTTATCAGCCTTTCCCTCATCAGCTCCCTTAGCCCCTCTCTCGGCAGATCGTACCTCTTCAACTTCAGCCCTCCACAATCCTTCTGATCTTCTCCGCGATTATGAGCGCAGCCTCCCGCTGGGCCTCAGCCGTCGACGCCCCAATGTGCGGTGTCAGAACGATGTTCGGACACTCAAGGATGGGGCTTCCGACCGGCGGTTCCTTCTCGAACACGTCAAGGCACGCCCCGCCGATCCTTCCTGCCTTCAGGGCCTCCGCCAAGGCCTTCTCATCCACGACCGCCCCCCGCGAGGTGTTGACGAGCACGGCCCCGGGCTTCATCATCGATATCTCCCGCTGCCCGATCAGGCAGCGCGTGCTTTCCGTCAGAGGAACGTGGATGCTCACGAAGTCAGAGTTCCTCAGCAGCTCCTCAAGCCCGACATACCTTCCGCCCACCTCCCTGGCGAACTCCTCATCCCTCACGACATCATACAGCAGGAGGTTCATCTCAAATGCCTTCGCCCTTCTGGCAACCTCCCTCCCTATCTTTCCGGTCCCTACTATCCCCAAGGTCTTCCCGCGCAGCTCTCTCCCCATAAACGCCTTCTTCTCCCATTTCCCGCTCTTCATGCTAGCGTCCGCCGCCGGTATGTGCCTGACAAAGGCCAACATGAGCCCGATGGTTAGCTCCGCCACGGCCACAGATGGAGCCTCCGGTGCGTTGACGACCGCGATTCCCTTCTCCTGCGCCGCCTTCACATCAATGTTGTCGAGTCCGACCCCGGCGCGCGCGATTATCCTGAGCTTCTTCCCAGCCTCTATCACGTCTCTCGTGACCTTCGTCGCGCTTCTCACGACCAGAACATCGGCATCCCTGACCCTCTCGATCAGCTCCTCCCTGCTCATTCCAGTTCTGACCTCGACCTCCCCGATCTTGCCGAGCTCCCTCACCCCGTCCTCGTGTATGCTGTCGGCAACCAGTATCTTCATCACATTCCCCTCGCGGACACAATCTTTATGATGTCTCCCTCCTTCAGCTCGTAGTTCTCCCCGATTCTTCTCTTTGTCCTCGCATCTATTGCGTATAAAAAGCTTTCCCCGAGATCCGTGTGAATCCTGTAGGCCAGCTCCCTCGCCGTCGTCCCCTGCCTGACGAGGATGGCGTCCGGCAGCACGTTGCCGTTCTTGTCCGTCAGCTTGTTCTCATCACTCACGGGGTAAACGACGATCAGCCTGAGCAGGTCCCTCACGGCCATCTCTATCGCCTGCTGGACCCCGGTTCCCCCGAACTTCTCCATTATCTTTTTCACCCTCTCCAGCGTCATCCTCTGAGCATCCGTCATCCTCGCCGGATCCCTCACGGAGAAGGTGGGGTCACCCGGCTGATAGGAAACGAAGCCCTTCTCCGCCGCCCTCCTCAGAATGAGCTCGGCCTCCGCAGACGCCGGCACCACCGTGTAGCCCGCCTCCCTGAGCCTCCTTATGTTCTGCTCCGCCACCGGGATGTCGCACTTGTTCGCCACGATTATCATCGGCTTACTTATCTTCTGCAGTTCGGTCGCAAGCGACATCAGATCCTCCTCGACCCAGCTCTCCGGATCCGCCGTCCTGCTCATCCCGGCCCTCCTCACCGCCTCCACACCCTGCTCCTCCGTCACCCCCAGCCCGCTCATGATTCTTGCGATCTCCTTCGCGAGGTCCAGCCTCTGATACTTCGCCCTCTTGGCGAAGCTCCTCCAGTCCTTTGCCAGTATGTTCTTCATCCAGATCCTGATTTCGCTCTCCAGAAACCTCACATCCTCGAGCGGGTCGTTGCTTCCGGGCTCGCATGGCCTTCCCTCCTTGTCTGTCGACCCGGACGCGTCCACGATGTGCAGGAGCGCCGCCGCCATCCTGAGGTCGTCCAGAAACTTGTTTCCCAGCCCCCTCCCCCCGCGCGCCCCCTCAGCGACCCCCGCCACGTCTATCATCTTCACCGGGATGAACCTGACCCCGTCAACGCACGCGGAGTTCTGCGGGTTACATTTGACCCCGAGTTCCCTGCACGGGCAC
>CAZZKZ010000031.1:0-1520 GCA_964654915.1 Hadarchaeota archaeon (SeqCode) | reverse complement strand
CCCCCCCACTTCCCTCCCCCCCCTCCCGCCACCATTCCCCCCCCCCCCCCCCCGGCCAGAATCACGGAGACGCCGGGCAGCCCCTCGACTATGACCCTCTGGAGACGGTCGGTGGTCGGGCCCGGCGGCTTCCTCCGCTCGAACGGGATCTCCCTCCGCGGCGAGGCCGCCCTCCTCGCCATGACCGCGATCAGCCCGGCCGTGTCCTCCTCGTCCAGCGTCGGGATCACGGAGACGCCGAGATCGATGGAGATGGCGGCAAGCGCACCCCTCACGGCGTTCGGGTGAATGAGCCTCCTCCCGTACAGCTCGACACCCTCCAGGACGATCACGGGGTGGTCGAAGGTCTCGCTCAGGATCCTGGCCTGGCTGAGGAGCCTGCCGTCGACTATCGACTGGAGGAAGTCGCCGGCCGTCTTCCTCTCAATCCCGATGCTCCCGATCACGTAGTCGCCGGCGTCCAGCCTCTCGAACCTTACCTCCAGCCCGAGCTCGAGGAGGTGATGGACGACTCCCGATGACGACTCCCTGTGGTCGGCGATCACTGCCGCTTCCATCAGATAAACCTGCTCCTGAGCGGAATATATGGCAGGGCCCAACTGGTCCGCCCCCACCGAGTCATCCGCCGGATCCCCCTTTTAAGCTAGAGCAGGGCGGAGTAGACCCAGATCCAGGAGACCAGCCAGACGATGAAGAATGACCACATTCCGGTGGTCATGACCTTCAGGGTCGAGAAATCCTGCTGCAGCTTCAGGACCCTCCTGGCCAGAGGGGATGCGAGCAGGAAGATCACAACGGCTATGAGGAAAGCCGCCCATCCACTTCTGACCTGGGATGAGATGGCCCCGGCCACCGCGCCCATCGCGGCCAGAAACAGCGTCGTCTTCGCCTGCGGCTGCATGGCTCACCCCGTGTATTCTCACGTCCCGGGCTTTATATGTGTTGGAGGATGACGGGAGAGATTGATGGAGTGGATAGCCGCCGCGCTCGGGGTGATGGCGACGCTCTGCTGGGGGATGGATCAGGTCCTCGGCAAGTTGGCCGTCAGGAGCGTCCATCCCTTCCTCTTCAACGCCGTCAGGGCGTCCTTCGCCGCCGCCGTCATCCTCGCCGTCCTGCCGCTGGCCGGGGCCGGCTTCGGGTCAGCGGGGCTGGTCGCCCTTGCCGCGGCGTCCGGGCTTGCCGGGGAGTTTCTGGCCGCCGAGATCTACTTCATCGTGATGAGGAGGAACCCCGCCCATCTGACGATTCCGGTCGGAAACACGGACCCGCTCTGGGGGGCCATCTGGTCGGCGGTGATATTCGGCGGCGGTGTGGGGGTGACTTCGGTCGTTTCCCTTGTCCTGGTCGTGGGTGGGACGTTTCTGCTCGCCGGGGGAGCGGAGAGGTCGGGCGGTTGGCGGGGAGGAATCGCTGCGGCCGCGCCGGTCGCTTGGTTCTGCTGGCTCTCGTTCCCGCTAGCCTGAGGGTGGCGGGGCAGCGGGGTGTCTCCGCACGCCCGACATGCCTGGCAGCGTTGG
>CAZZKZ010000030.1:0-8565 GCA_964654915.1 Hadarchaeota archaeon (SeqCode) | reverse complement strand
GGCTGGCCCAGGTGGCGAGGAGGATGGGCGTGCTGAGCAGGGAGGTTGAGCTCACCAGCACCGTCCTGGACAGGCTGGTCAAGGCCATGCACGGCACTCCCGCGTTCGATGAGGCCTTCCGGGAGACCTCAGTGAAGGATTTTGACGTGGAGCGGACCAGGGCCGTTCTCGGGGAAATGAGGGATGGGAGAATGGAGGTCATCGACCTCGGAAATCTGAAGAAGCCCAGTCCGATCTCGGAGACCGTCTGGAGAAGAACCCGCCTTCTGCTCGAGCCGGCTGCACCGAAGAGGCTGAAGATGCTGGCGATGGCCTCGGCCAAGGCCAG
The DNA here is from genome assembly GCA_964654915.1 of Hadarchaeota archaeon (SeqCode). Lineage (GTDB taxonomy): Archaea > Hadarchaeota > Hadarchaeia > Hadarchaeales > Hadarchaeaceae > JAVZGN01. Next base: position 8,237 of record CAZZKZ010000030.1, on the reverse strand, counting down.
GCTGCTGGCCGAGGTTAGGGTGCTTGTCTGCACCGAGTGCGGGTTTGTGAAGGAGATGAGGGTCTATGAGGTTGATGATCCTCCCAAGTGCCCGACCTGCGGGTCCGGCAAGATCGGGGTTTGCGAGGAGGGAGAGGAGGAGGCCAGGAGGGCCTTCGAACTCCACATGCAGGGGAGGGATACCAGGCTCTGGAGGCAGATAGAGAAGACGGCGGGGCTCGTCTCCTCCCACGGAAGGATGGCCGTGATCGTTCTGGCCGGGAGGGGGATATCCCCGAGCGCCGCAAGGGAGATTCTCGAGAAGGCCAGGGATGAGAGAAGGCTCGTGGAGCTGATCGTGGCGAAGGAGAGGGAGGCGGCGATGCGGAGGTTTGCCCCGTAGAGGTTCGGGCCTGAATCACCCGGAGACCCTGATGTGAAAGGTGTTGGAGTATGTTCCCGGGACGGTCTCGATCGGGATGTCCAGCCTCCACTCGATGTCCTTCTGGACGCCCTCGCCGTAGGAGACATTGGACCAGACGTTCTGGTAGGTCGTGCTCAGGGAGACCCAGTCTCCCTCTCCCCTGACCTTCGTCGCGCTTGCAGGCATGCTGTTTCCGTCCGAGATCCAGTTGCCAATCGCCTTGACCTGTATGTCAAAGTTCTGGTTCGTCGTGACGGTCACCGTCATCGGGCTCTGGGTGGCGTAAACGTTCTCGCCCTGCATGCCCGCGAACGTCAGCGTGTTCGTGCTGAGGGTCATCTCCAGGTAGACCTGGACGGCCACGGCGTTCGCATTCTCCAGGTAGTCGTACATGTCCGTGTTGTCCACGACGCTGGCGTACAGGTCCCAGCTCCCCGTGGCCGCCGTCTTGGCAACCCTCACCCTGAAGGTCACCGTGTACGTTTTAGTGTTCAAGTTCTCCTGGACGGAGCAGCCGTCTGTGTCTATGTAGGCGCTGCCCAGCGGGCAGCTGAACTGCCACGTCTCTTCCACCTTCGAGGCCTTCCAAGTGTAGTGGTTCCTTGTGTCGTCCGGGGCCGTGTTGTCGAGCGAGTTCTCGTATGCCATCAGGTAGACGTTCTCGAGATTCATGTTGTGATCCCTAACGGTGACGGTCCCCGTCGTCCAGCTGTAAGGAATCCACTGGATGCTGCTCGGAACAAGACTCTGAACCTCCGGGGGCTGCTGGACTGAGGAGATTGACGCGGCGGCGGGGATGGCCAACTCCGTCTGCGGCACCACCTTGAAGGACCAGACATCCGAAGAATTCTCAAGGCTCCCCCTGACCGCTATAACCTTCCAATAGTACGTGCCGGTTGGGAGCCATAGAGATGTCTGGTACGAGGTCGTGTTTGCTGAAAGGACGACGTTCTCCAGAGGTGACCGAAATTCGGGATCATCGTCCAGAAGAAACCTGTAGTTTTCCTCATTGAGGGAATCCAGCCAGACGAAGGTCGGTCTGTTGTCGGCGGTTCTTTCATCATCGGACGGTTGAACGAGAAATGGCTTGGTCGGGGAAAGCGGGCCACAAGTCTGCTCGCCTCCCGCGCACGTCGAGGGCTCGACGGCCGCGTATCTCCTGACGATAAACCAGTCGAAATAGTAGCTGGAGGTGCCGCCGCCATCCCACGCCGCCAGAATGTACTTGTCGCAGTAGTTGTTCGGGTCCGTCATGGGGCTCCAGTTTCTGATCTTCTCGGGGGCCTCCCAGACAAGCTGCCTGTAGTTCGCATTATCGTTTCCGTAGTAGAACCTCGCCCTTATTCTCGTGTTCAGGTAGAGGGAAACACTTGCCACGAACCAGCTGCCCTGCTGGTAGCTTCCTCCCGACCATGTCCCGTCGCTGTAAAACTGGTTGGTTCCGCCGTCCCTGAAAAACATCGCGTACTGCTGGCCGGTTCCCTCCCTGTAGAACGTTCCCGGACCGTTCAGACCCAGACCTCCCCTCCACCACTGGGATGGTCTGACCTTAACCTCAACTACCCTAGAGACATTCAGATAACCGATGGACTGAGCTGGCCCGTGCTCGATCCTGTTTGCGTTCGAGTCGGGGGGATCGCCGTAGTCCGTTATCTGCAGGGTGTACTGCCAAACATCTATCCCGACCGAGGTTGCCCACCACTTCCTCGTGTTCAGCGCACCCTGTCCGCCGGTTCCGCCCCCGAAGTCGTCGAAGAACAGGAAGACGTTGTCGCCGTTCTCCGCGCTGGTCGCGTTCGGGTTCCCGTAGTACATCCAGATCTCGTTGTCGGAGTTCTCGAGCCTCCTGACCCAGGCTACGGGCAGGTACGAGTTTTCGTTCCTTTCGATCCAGTACGGCAGGAGACCGTCGTTCTCTTCCTCTAGAAACCTTATGCTCGGGTAAACGCTCTTCGGGATGTCCGAAGGTATGGCTACCTTCAGCTGGAAGTTTTCAGAATGCTGTCCGGCGACCGTGATTCTCCTTCTGTTCGCCCAGCTGTTGTCCCACCAGCTGTAATCAACGGAGAACACGCGGTTCTCCGACCAGATGCTCCAGTTGCCAGCGGCGTCTCCGGCCGCGACCCTCCACCGGTAGATGCCTCGGTCCGGCAGCCTACAAATGTATCTGTTCTCCCTAACCGAGTTGTCTAGGAGTGAGAAGTTCTCTCCCCAGATCTCGATCTGGTAGACGAGATTTTCTCCGGCAGAGGTCCAGAGAAAGGTCTGGGAGAGACCGATCATTTCCGAATTGTTCTCAGGGAAGACAGGAGCCGGTGCCGAGGGCGGCAGGGTGTCGATGAAGAAGGACCAGACCTCAGATGAAACTTCTTCACCCTGAACCAGAGAAATCACCTTCCAGTAGTACATCCCATCCGTCAGATCAGAGGTTGGCTGATAATTCTCCACCTCGGGGTCTAGGCCCAAGTTCTCCAGCGGTGAAGAAAAATCTGGGTCGTTGTCGAGCATAAAAATCTGGCCTACCTGGACATCCGCGGGTGACCATCTGAAGACGGGTCTCGTGGCCTTCAGAGAGCCCCCGTTTTCCGGCCAGAGGAGGTCGGGGTAATCCCTCCTGCTGAGCGTTATGGCGAGAATTTTCATGTTCTGATTGTTCGGTAGGACCACCGTGTCAACAGTCTTGCCAGGGTTCAGAGCAACGCTTCTGTGAAAAACCCTGCACCTCATGACCGAGTCCTGACCGGACGAGTGCCGGTGTCCCGCCAGAACAGCAACATGCTCGCCAGCCTGGGGATCCTGACCCCAGTCGCTGAACGAGATGGTGGTCTGAGAGCTCGACCCGTCCGTGTAGTTGATGGTGAGGAGACCTGACTGCGTTCCGGCCCCGATCGATGCGCCCAGGATGTGGAGGGTCGAGAACCGCCCGTTCGGGAGAATCACCGTCTGTGAAGATGCTGCCACCATGTTCTTGCTGCCGTCGGTGAGGCCCGAAATCCTGAAGGGAATCCCGCAGACCATGCAGCCGAGGTTCTCGGAGAAGACGTCGCCGTCGTACCCCTGCTGGCCGTCCAAATCGCTCCTGTTGTTGTCCCAGCTTATCCCGTCCCAATTTAGGTAGGACGACATGTCAACCTGGACCGTCCTCAGCCTCGGTCCTGCCGTGAGGATTTCAACCTCGCAGGCGTCGTTCTCGACCCTAACGCCGTTCTCACGATCGAAGGACGCCGGCTGCCCGTTGACCCAGACCTGCTGGATCGCGGAGCTCTGGCCTGCTGCGTGGAGCGTGATCGAGGTCATCCTCCAGAAGGGGATGTTCTCAGCCCTGATCTCGTGGAGGTGTCCGCTCAGATGGGGCTTCACAAGGACGAAGTTTTCACCCGGCCTCAGCCCGAGAACCTTGCAGATGACCATCTCGGAAAATAGCGAGTTTGCCCACGCGAACCACGAGCGCGTGTAATCGGAGGGGTTGTCAGGGTTCACGCTCTCGTGAATCAGCTTTGTCCCGGCCTCCGAGATCTTCAGCTGCCAGAGGCAGTTTTCCATCTCCTCCTCGTTCTCGGAGGTGAGGGCCTGAACTATCAGCGACATCGGCCAGACCCTTTTGCCCGGCGTGTGGGGGCTGCCGACCCCGGAGATGTAGCTTCCCGAGAAGAAATAGGGGTTCGCCGGGCTCAGGATGAACCTCCTCGTCCTGACGTACATCTCGTTGTCGGGGGATGTGAAGCCCAGGTAGGGGGCCGACAGTAGGCTGGGGACGTTTGCATCATCCATCAGGAGGTAGCGGCCGTTTCCGTCGACTTCGTACGCCCATATCTTTCCGAACTCCGGGTCCTCGTAGACCCCGTAGACCTCTATCCCCCTGAGGATGTTCTCCCTTATCGCGTCACAGAGGGAGGCTCCAGCCTGGTTGTCCCAGAGGGAGATGTACATCTCCCTGAGCATGGGCATGGTTGCGGCGATGAACATGTTGACCGGGATGTTCAGCCTGTAGACGGTGGAGTCGTCGCTCGGCCTGTGGGAGACCCTGATCAGACCCGTCCTCACGTCCATGTTATCCAGGAGCTGGGCGAGCGCCCTGCCGAAGGCCCTGCGGGCATCAAAGTCACCGCTCAGGTAGGCCCAGCTGTTGTCGCCTGAGACCTTCCAGTAGGTCCAGCAGAGTCTGATCAGGTAGGCTATTCCGTCCGGCTCGTACTTGTACTCCCAGGGCGTGTAGTCCTCCTTCCATGAGTTTATCAGCGTGCTCATCGGGTAGGATGAGTTGAAGTGCTTGAAGTGCCTGAGCATCACGCCCCTGACGACCCTCCGGAGGTAGGAATCTTGTGCGCAGATCAGGGCGTAGGGGTGGACCTGCGCGCAGGAGTCGCGGACCCACATCGCGGGGATATCGCCGGTTATGACGTAGGTCGTGTTGTCGGGTTTGAGCGAGACTGTCGTCTCGAGCGTGTTCGGCAGAGTTCTCCTGAACATCTGAAGGAGGTAGGAGTCGGAGAGAGACACGTTCTCAAGGTAGGCGTCAACGGTCTGCGATGATGTGGCGCCCGCGGGCTGCGGGCGGATGGTTACGAGGAGAAACAGAAGGGCAAAAACAACGACGTAACGCTTGTTCAGTCTCCCCATACTGGTTGTCTGTCTCGTGGCTGCTTAATAAAACTTTCCAGCCTGTGCGAAAGATAACCTTTTGTTAACCTCGCGGGACGGGCAACCAAAAGGTTTTTATCTACCATCCAGAATACTGTCAGTTGGATTGCAGGTATATGGAGGAGTGAAGGATGCCCGAGGAAGGTTCCCAGCACAAGGTCGAGGTCAGGGTTTTCGTGGACGGCCTCTACCTGAAGATAATCGACGATCTCGTGAAGGCCGGCTACGGGACGAACAGAAGCGAGGTCGTCCGCAAGATGATCCACGACTGGACGATGGTGAACCTGGAGAAGGTGAGGGGGCTTGTGGAATACGCAAAGTCACGCTGAACCATCGCCTCTCGGGTCTAGCCAGCGAAGGCGGGGGCTGAATGGAACCCCCGCCTTTGCGCTCACCCCTTGTGGAGGACCCGTTGGATGATCCTCCACAGGGTCAAGGGGAGAGGGAGGGATCGCCCGCCAGCTGATGTCTCCCCCCTCCTTATCTCCTCTATGATTCCTTCTATTTTAGGCTCGCAGTTGAGGACGGTGTAGGCCTCGCCGACATCCTCGAGGAGGTGGGCGTCGGAGCCGCCGACCCCGGGGATGCCGTTTCTCTCCGCGAAGCCTTTCGCCAGCATGTTCGAGAACCATCCGGCGCGGGCGTTCAGCACCTCCAGCGCATCGAACTTGGCCATGTGAACCATGGAGGGGCTTCTCCCGATCGAGAAGGGGTGAGCCGCCACCGCGACCCCTCCCTGCTCGTGCACCCTCTCAACCGCCTCGGCCGGGTGAAGGTTGGGTGGGATCTCCTCGCTCACCCCCAGCCCAAGAACATGACCCCTCGTGGTGGATATCTCGATGCCGGGGATGATGATGATGAAACCCCGCCGGGAGAGCCTCCTGGCCTCGGCGTGACCCCTGACCGTGTTGTGGTCCGTCAGGGCAAAACCGCTGAGGCCCCTCGCCTTGGCAACCCTGACGAGATCCCTCAGGCTCAGAGAGCAGTCCTTGACGGAGTAGCGGGAGTGGACGTGCAGGTCCAGCTTCATCCCATCACTTTACCGCCGTTCCGGGTTCGGTCTCCCTGTCTGGGACAAGCAGGGAGATTCTCGACTCGTCCTCCCCCGCCGCCAGCAGCATTCCCTCCGAGAGAACACCCATCAGCTTCGCGGGCTTTATGTTGACGAGGACGGTGACGAGCTTGCCTGTGAGATCATCTGGCGAGTAGCTTCTGCCTATGCCGGCCACTATCGTGCGGGTCTCTCCGCCTATGTCGACCTCGAGCCTGAGGAGCTTCTCCGAGCCCTTGATCCTCTCGCATCTGACCACCCTCGCAACCCTGATGTCCATGCGCTGGAAGTCTTGGATGGTGACTCCAGCCTCCGCGGACTGCTCGGGCTGAACCTTCCTGAAGAGAGGCTCCGGTCTCCTCACCTCGTGGCCGGGCCCGATTCCGAACTCGAGGGCCTGGTCGAGTCTCTCTGCCCTGAAGCTGAGAAGCTCCTCGAGGCGGCCTGCCGTGCGGGGCATGAAGGGCTTGATGAGGACGCATATCGCGCCGACCAAGTTGAGGCATGTGAGAAGGCATCTGGCGGCCGCGGGCGGATCGCCGGAGACCGTCTCCCAGGGTTTGCACCGCTGGAAGTACTCGTTCCCCAGCCGGGCGAGCTCGATTATTTCCTCCGCGACCCTGGTGACCTCAAATCCGTCCATCAGACGGAAAATCTCGAGGATCCTTTCACGCACCTCTCCGAGGAACTCACGGTCGAGTTCACCCTGGGGCGCCCTCCCGCCGTACCGCGAGCTGATGAAGGTGAGCACCCTGTGGACAAAGTTCCCGAGCGTGTCGGCGAGATCGTCGTTGAGCCTCCTGCGCAGGTTTTCCTCCGAGAAGTCCCCGTCCTGACCGAGGGAAATCTCCCGGGCGAGGAAGTAGCGCAGAGCGTCGGGTGAGTACTTCTCCGCGAGGTAGACCGGGTCAATCACGTTGCCGAGGGACTTGCTTATCTTCCTGCCGTTGACGGTGAGGAAGCCGTGGGCGAGTATTCGCTTGGGGAGCGGGTGGCCGGCGGCCATCAGCATGGCAGGCCAGATGATGCAGTGAAATCTGAGGATGTCCTTGGCTATCAGGTGGAGATCGGCCGGCCAGCGGTCGCGCGGCGCCAGGTAGTTTATCAGGGCGTCAAACCAGACCCATATCCTCTGGTCCGGGTGACCTGGGACCTCTATCCCCCAGGTGGTCCCGCGCCTCGTCACGCTCACGTCCTTCAGTCCCCTCTGGAGGAAGCTCACTATCTCGTTCCTTCTGGCCGGAGGGATTATGAAATCCGGGTTCTGCTCGATGTGCCTGAGGAGAGCGTCCCTGTAGGCGGAGAGCCTGAAGAAGAAGTTCTCCTCCCTCACCCTCCTCGGCTCGGTTCCGTGCAGGGGACATTTGCCGTCGACGAGCTCGTCCTCGGATACGTAGGCCTCGCAGCCGTCGCAGTAGAGACCCTCGTAGACGCCCGGATAGATCTCGCCCCTCTCGAGCAGGCGGAGGAAGAGCTCCTGGACATTCCTCCTGTGCCTCTCCTCGGTCGTGCGGATGAAGTCGTCGTTGCTTATGCACAGGACCTCCCAGACCTTCTTCCACTTCTCGGCCATCCAGTCGGCGTACTTCTGCGGGTCGTCGAAGCCGTGGGCCCTCGCCGCCTCGACCGTCTTGGTGGAGTTCTCGTCGAGGCCGGTCAGAAAGAAGACGTCGTCCCCGGCCAGCCTGCGCCACCTTGCGATTATGTCGGCCAGGACTGTCGTGTAGGCGTGGCCTATGTGCGGGACGGCGTTTATGTAGTATATCGGCGTCGTTATGTAGAACCTGCCCATCTCCCCACCACTTCTCATAGCGAATCCGTCCTTAAGAGGCTCTCCCTGACTGGGTTCGGTTTTGCACACGTGTGCAATCAGCCAGGCGGCTGGATGCATTTTTATCTCCGGGGCTTGAAGTTAGAGTGTATGAAGGCCCTCCTCATAATCGCCCCAAAGGATTTCAGGGACGAGGAGCTCTTCCACACCAGAGAGGTCCTGGAGAAGGCCGGGATAAAAACAGAGATCGCCAGCCTCAGAAAGGGGGAAGCCACCGGGATGCTGGGCGGGAGGGTCTCGGTTGACCTCACGATCGACAGAGTGAAGGTTGAGGACTATGACGCGGTCATCTTCGTCGGCGGAAGCGGCTC
>CAZZKZ010000029.1:0-2383 GCA_964654915.1 Hadarchaeota archaeon (SeqCode) | reverse complement strand
GGGCGCGGTGGGATGTGGCGAGGCGGGCCGAGGCCAGGCGGGGGGCGGAGGGCAGGTGCGTCGTGGCCTGCGGGACGTCCTACCACGCGGCCATGGTCGGCAGGTACGTGCTGGCGAAGCTGGCCGGTCTCCCGGTCGACGTCGTCATAGCCTCGGAGTTCCAGGAGAGCTGCAGGGTTTCCGAGGGGTCGCTCGTCCTCGCCATCACGCAGTCGGGTGAAACTGCGGACACGCTGAAGGCGGTGAGGGCGGCGAAGCTGAGCGGGGCGAGGGTGGCCTGCCTCACGAACGTAGTCGGGAGCTCGATAACAAGGGAGAGCGAGATCGTCTGCATGACGCACGCCGGGCCTGAGGTGAGCGTTGTCGCGACGAAGACCTTCGCCGCGCAGGTGGCCTTCCTCTTGGCCCTCTCGATCGAGGTGGCGAGAAGGGCGGGCGAGATATCTGCAGGGGAGGCGGGCGGGCTCAGGCGCGAGCTACTCCGGATCCCGGAGCAGATCGGATGGGTCCTCAAGACGGCAACGAGACCGGCAAGAGATCTGGCGGAGAGGCTGAAGAGCGTGCCGGACATTTACCTGATCGGCAGGGGAATCGGCTACCCGGTGGCCCTGGAGGGTGCCCTGAAGCTCAAGGAGATAACATACATTCATTCCGAGGCCATGCCGGCCGGCGAGCTCAAGCACGGGACCCTCGCGCTGATCGAGGAGGGAACCCCCGTAATCGCCGTGGCCCAGCCCGGCGAGATGAGGAGGAGGATAATGAGCAACGTCCAGGAGGTCAGGGCAAGGGGGGCGAGGGTCATCCTCCTCTCCGATGAGAAGACGAAGGAGGCGGAGGAGACGATCCTGCTCCCCAGGGTCGGGGAGATCTTCTCCCCTCCAATCTATATAATTCCCCTCCAGCTCCTTGCGTACTACATAACCGTTGCTCGGGGGCAGGACCCGGACAGGCCGAGATCCCTGGCGAAGTCCGTGACAGTTGATTGAGATCAGGCGAGCAGGCGACCGTCCTTGAGGATGATCCTCCCGTCCACCTCGACGGTCGGCTTCACCATAACGCAGTCTATGTGAACTCCCGCCCTGACCCTGCCGCCGAAGGTCGAGTTGTCCCCGAGGGCGATGTGGCAGGTCCCGAGAATCTTTTCCTCCTCGAGGAGGTTGCCGGAGAACCTGGCCCTCTCGTTGGTTCCAACACCGAACTCCGCCAGATTTCTGGCCGGCTCGCCAACTTCCGACAGGATCTTCATGAGCCTCCCGTTCCCCCTCATCCTGACCAGCATCCCCCTCCTGAACTCCATCTCCGTCCGGACGCGGCCGCACGAGGAGATGGCACCGTCTATCACCGCCAGACCCTCCCCGGTGCCCTCGACCGGGGCGATGAAGGCCTCGCCGGCCGGAAGGTTTCCGAAGTCGCCGGGTCTCCTCAGAATCCCAGTGTCGGAGTGCGGCTTCCTCCCGGAGATGTCAAACGTGAGGTCGGTTCCGGCCCTCGATGTGATGCGGACGCGGGTACCCTTTTCCAGAATCCTGGCCACCGTCCTCGTCAGCCTCTCGACCTTCCTGTAATCGGCGAGCATGGCCCCTCTCGCCATCATCTCCTCCGTTATCCCGGGCATCGTCGCGACCCTCACCCCGGCGAGCGTGGCCTGGAGGCGGGCCTGCGTGTGGGTGATCGAGTATGTGGTCGGGGCGATGACCGCGTCAACCATCCTCATTGCCCTGCCAACCGTCTCCGGGGGCTCCTCCCCGTGCCTGCTGAGGGTTCTCATCATCATTACAGAGGCCTCCGCCCCCGCTCTGAGGCACTCCTCGAAGAGATCCATCGCTATCCTCAGCTTTGGAGGGTCTGTGACTATGAGAACCTTCTCCCCCCTCCTTATCCCGAGACACGTCCTTACGGCTACCCTTGCCCCTCTTGACGTCAACGGTTCACCTACAGACAAGAGGGGAAGAGGGTTATTAAGCCCTTTTTGCCGCGAGCCTTATGTCAACGTCCCTAACTGTTCTCCGTCCGGCGTGCTCGGCGAGCTTTATGGCCTCCCTAGTTATCTCCGTGGCCTTCTCCTCTAGGATCTCGCCGAGGGCGCGCGCGGCGCTTTCGCTGACCCTCTTCGCTCCTGCCTTCTTAATCAGACGTTCAATTGTTGCAATCGGGAGTTCCATTCTTTTAATCCCTCCTTCAGCCGCCTTTTACTTTTATCGTCCAGTATTTAAGCATTTTGGCGGAGATTTTCTGTTTTTAAGGTTTAAAAGGCGGGACGAGCGGTCTGATCCGAAATCTAGCGCATACGCCTGAGCCTGTAGCGCAGAAAGCGTCCGTTTAGGCTCTTTGTGTAATCCAGAATTGCAGACGCGAGTGCGGACAAAGCGGTCTGCTACATTAC
>CAZZKZ010000028.1:0-1686 GCA_964654915.1 Hadarchaeota archaeon (SeqCode) | reverse complement strand
CGCCGAGCCCTGCCCCACCTCCCCCGGCCCCATGACCCCCCCCAGGAAGTCCCCCGTCGCGCCATCCGAGGGGATCTTCAGGTTCACGCCGGACGAGGGCTACAGGCCGATCCTCGAGGACAGGAGGATCGTCCTGCTGGGCGTCCACGCCTGCGACATAAACGCCATCAGAATCCTCGACAGCGTCTACCTGGAGGAGCCGGAGGACATCTTCTACAGGCGGAGGAGGGAGAACACCCTCATCGTCGGGATCTCCTGCGAGCCGGACGAGTTCTGCTTCTGCAGATCCGTCGGCGCCGACTCCGCCCAAAACGGCTTCGACCTCTTCATGTACGACCTCGGCGACAGATATCTGATCGAGTCCGGGAGCACGAAGGGCGAGAAAATCCTGCGGGACCTGGGCCTCCGCCAGCCCGACTCCGCGGACTTCGTCCAGCTCAGGAGGGCGATGCACGAGCGCGATCTAAAGTTCAGGAAGAGCCTGAACGCCTACGGCCTACCGCAGATAGTCGACTCTAACCCGACCAGCGAGGTCTGGACGAGGTACAGCGAGAAGTGCTTGGCCTGCGGGACCTGCACCTTGGTCTGCCCGACGTGCCGCTGCTACTCGGTCGACGAGTGGAAGGAGCTGACCGGCGAGTGCCTCAGGTGCAGGAGGTGGGACTCCTGCTTCCTCAGGAGCCACGCCCTCGTGGCCGGCGGCCTCAACTTCCGCCCGACCAGGACGGACAGGTTCAGGCACAGGTACAACTGCAAGAGCTCGATCGAGTGGTCGACCGGAAGGCTCTTCTGCGTCGGCTGCGGGAGGTGCAGCGCCTTCTGCCCGGCGGAAATCGACCACGTCGAGGTCCTCAACAGCCTGGTGCACCTGTCGGTGATGTCCGCATGACGCCCGAAGCCCCACTCCAGATCCCGAAGCCGGCCAGGATCGTCGAGATCGTGGAGATGACGGCCATCGAGAAGCTCTTCAGGCTGGAGTTCGTCGACGGGAGCAGGATGGGCTTCAGGCCCGGCCAGTTCGTCGAGGTGAGCGTCCCGGGAGTGGGGGAGGCCCCGATCTCCATCTGCAAGTCGCCGACGAGACCCGGACCGCTCGAGATAACCGTCAGGAGGGTCGGCAGGGTGACAAAGGCCCTGCACGCGATGAAGGCCGGGGATGTCATCGGCCTCAGGGGCCCGTTCGGCAACGGCTTCCCGATGGAAAAGATGAAGGGCCACGACATCCTGCTGGTGGCGGGCGGGCTCGGGATGGCCCCGCTCAACTCCGTCCTGCAGTACGTGCTGGACAGAAGGGAGGACTACGGTAGGATCATCCTGATGTACGGGATAAGAACATACAGGGACGCCCTCTTCAGGGAGGAGGTCTTCAGGATGCTCGAGGCCCAGGGCGAGCCCGTTGTCCTCATCTCGTACGAGAGGGACGACCCGTTCATGGAAGAGATCGCCGCGAGATATCCGAACAACGTCAGGAAGGGCGTGATAACCGTGCTCTGCAAGGAGTGCCTGCTACCTCACCTCACTCCGGGCAGGACATCCGCCGTGGTGTGCGGCCCGCCCATCATGTACAAGTTCGTCCTGAAGGAGCTCGTCGGGCTCGGGATACCGCCGGAGAGGATCTACATGACGCTCGAGAGGAGGATGGAGTGCGGGATGGGCAAGTGCGGCCACTGCATCGTCGGCGGCGCG
>CAZZKZ010000027.1:0-4173 GCA_964654915.1 Hadarchaeota archaeon (SeqCode) | reverse complement strand
GGTCCGCCCCGGCAGGGGGGGGCGGGCTGGAGGCCTCCCCGAAGCTGGTCCCGGTCGGCCACCCGCTCTCGGTCGGCGGGACCCTGAACGCCGTGCCCTTCAGGCTCGACCTCGCCCGCGAGATCTCGATCGCCGGCTTCGGGGCGGGACCTGTGGAGACCGCGAGTTCCGTCCTCGCGGACATCGTGGAGATTCACCACGCGCTCGGCTGAGGGGTCACCGCTATTTTAATCGGCCGGACAATAGTTTGGTCGGGAGCATGAGGCTGGAGTGCTTCGAGTGCGGGGCCGGGTTCGACATAAACGAGAGGATATACGAGTGCCCGAGGTGCGGGGGGCTCCTGGAGGTGGAGTTCACGCGGGAGGAGCTGAAACGCAACCTGAAGAGGCACCCGCTCGAGGGCGACCTCAGAGTCTGGAGGTACAGGGCGTTCATGCCCGTGCTCGACGACTCCAAGATTGTTTCGATCAGTGAGGGGGGCACCCCGCTGGTGAGGTGCGGCAGGCTGGCCCGCGAGCTCGGGGTCGAGGAGCTGTACATAAAGTTCGAGGGGGCGAACCCGACCGGCTCCTTCAAGGACAGGGGAATGACAGTCGGCGTGACGAAGGCGCTGGAGTTCGGGGTCAGGACTGTTGCCTGCGCCTCCACCGGGAACACCTCTGCCTCACTTGCGGCATACGCGGCGAGGGCGGGTCTGAGGTGCCTCGTCCTGCTCCCGAAGGCCAAGGTCGCGCTGGGGAAGCTCGTCCAGACGGTCTTCCACGGCGCGCAGGTCATATCCGTCAGGGGCAACTTTGACCAAGCCCTGGAAATTCTCAGGCAGCTCTGCGCCGAGAGGAGGGACATCTACCTGCTCAACTCGATAAACCCCTTCAGGCCCCAGGGCCAGAAGACGATAGGATTCGAGATAGCCGAGCAGCTTGGGAGGGTCCCGGACCGCGTGGTCGTCCCGATGGGGAACTGCGCGAACATATGGGCGATATACAAGGGCTTCTTAGAGTTCAGGATGGTTGGCCTGACGAAGAGCATCCCGAGGATGACGGGAATACAGGCGGAGGGCGCAAAGCCGATAGTCGACGCCTTCAGGCGCAACCTGGACAGGTTCATCCCGGTCGAGAGGCCGGAGACGATAGCCACGGCGATCCGGATAGGGAACCCGGTCAACGGCCCGAAGGCCCTACGGGCCATAAGGGCCTCGGGAGGGACCGCGGAGGCCGTTTCGGACGCGGAGATAATAGAGGCGCAGAAGATGGTCGCGAGGCTTGAGGGGATAGGAATAGAGCCGGCAAGCGCGGCCTCCGTCGCCGGCCTCCGGAAGCTGCTGGAGGCGGAGGAGATAAATAGGGATGAGGTGATTGTCTGTGTTGCGACGGGTCACGTGCTGAAGGATCCGGAGGAGGCGGTTAGAATATCAGAGAAGCCCGTGGAGGTTCCGGCGACCAGGAGGGCGGTGGAGAGGATGATAGGATGAACGGGAGGGAGGCCTACAGGAGGACGGTCGAGCTCGTCCAGAAGCACCACGAGTGGTTCAGGAAGAGCATACCTCTGGTGGCCAGCGAGAACGTGACGAGCCCGGCGGTCAGGGAGATGCTGGTTTGCGATTTCGAGCACAGGTACGCCGAGGGGTGGCCCGGCGAGAGGGTCTACGCCGGCTGCACCTTCATCGATCAGGTCGAGCTTCTGACGATAGATCTTGCCAAGGAGCTCTTCAGGGCAGAGCACGCCAACGTCCAGCCGGTCTCGGGGGTGACCGCCAACCTCGCCACCTACACGGCCCTGACCGAGCCGGGTGACAAGATGATGTGCCTCTCGATAGCGAACGGCGGCCACATCAGCATGGGGAAGAAGCAGTTCGGGGGAACGGCCGGTGCGGTTCACGGGCTGGAGGTGGAGTACTTCCCGTTCGACGAGAAACGAATGAACATCGACGAGGATGCGGCGGAGGAGAAGATAAAGGAGGTCAGACCGAAGCTCGTCACGTTCGGCGGGAGCGTCTTCCTCTTCCCGCACCCCGTTAGGCGGCTGTCGAAGGTCGCGAGGGACGTCGGGGCGAGGGTCATGTACGACGCCGCCCATGTCGCCGGGCTGATAGCCGGTGGGCAGTTCCAAGACCCGCTGAGGGAGGGGGCGGAGGTGATGACCTGCAGCACCCACAAGACCCTGCCCGGGCCCCAGCACGGGATGATCCTGTGCACGGCCGAGCTTGCGGAGGCCATAAACAGGGCCGTCTTCCCCGGGGTCGTGAGCAACCACCACCTCCACGCGGTTGCCGCTCTGGCGGTCGCCCTCGCCGAGATGATGGAGTTCGGGAGGGAGTACGCCGCCCAGGTCGTGAGGAACGCCCAAGCGCTGGCCAGGGCCCTCCACGAGGAGGGGTTCAAGGTCGTCTGCCCCGAGCTCGGGTACACGAGGTCGCACGCCATCCTCGTCGACGTCTCCGAGATCGGGGACGGCGGGACGGTGGAGGCCATGCTGGAGAAGGCCAACATAATCCTCAACAGGAACCTGCTGCCCTGGGACCCCAGGCACGGCAGGCACTACCGCAACCCAGGCGGGATCCGGCTCGGGACGGCGGAGGTCACGAGGCTCGGGATGAAGGAGCAGGAGATGAGGGATATCGCCGGGTTCATCCGCAGGGTTGTCATCGACGGGGAGCCGGCGGAGAGGGTGGCGGCCGAGGTAGCTCGGTTCAGGGAGGGCTACCAGAAGGTCCACTACGGGTTCGAGTCGACCAGGGAGGCATACGAGTTCATCAGGTTTGCCATCTAACCGGCTCTTCCACTGATTTCCACTGTTTCCACTGGAAAAACAAAAGGAGATTTTAAACGGAGTTTTTGCGGTGTTTAAGTGTTATATTCCCGGATTTCAGTTGCGAGAATACATTCCGGTACCTCTCCCTGAAAAAGAGGATATTCTCCGGAAGGAAGGTTGAATCGGTGGGGAAAATGCTCGGAATGGTTACGGGTGCGGGCAGGGGGAGGAGGATCCTGTCTGGTGGTTTAAAGTTTGTAAAAGAACATAAAAATAGGATAACAAAATTACACATATATATTTCAACAGAGTGCAAAAATTTTACTACAAAAAATAAATACCCCACCGCAATCATCTCTGTGGACCTGAGAGGTGGTGGTGAGAATGGCTGAGTCGGAGGAGCGTGCGCTACTTGAAAATCTCTTGCACAGCTCCTCTCTGGAGAAGAAGCTGAGGAAGACGATCGCGTCCGGCCAGAAGTCGGTGGTGATCTCCTACGATGAGATAGTCGAGTTCGACGAGAGGCTGGCGAAGTTCCTCATGGAGAACCCGAAGACGTTCTTCTACCAGGCGGACTCGATTCTCGAGGGGATAACCTCGATCCGCGGGACGAGGCTGAGGGTGAGGGGGCTCGACCGCTCGGTTGACATAAAGGACCTCCGCGCGAAGGACATCGGGAGGTTCATCCAGATAGAGGGAATTCTGGCCAAGGCCAGCGATATAAGGCCCGAGATAAGGATAGCCACCTTCCGCTGCAAGAGGTGCGGGGAGATGTACAAGAGGGAGCAGCTGGGGGACTATCTGATTGAGCCGCTCTTCTGCGAGAACCCCAACTGCAAGGCGAAGGGGACGGGAGCCTTCGAACTCGTCCTGGAGAGCACGGAGTTCTGCGACTGGCAGAGCCTCGGCTTCCAGGATCCGCCGTCGAAGCTCAGGGGAGGGCGCATGCCCAAGCAGCTCAGCGGGATAGTCAGGGATGACTTTGTCGACCGGGCCGTCCCGGGCGACTACGTGATAGCAACCGGCTACCTCCAGCCCCTCCAGGAGCTCGGGAAGAAGAAAAAGGTTCTGGACATCATCTTCATGGTCAACCATCTGGAGGTCCCGAAGAAGGGGGTCGAGGAGGCCGAGCTCAGCCCCGAGGACGAACAGCTCATAAAGGAGATGATAAAGGACCCGGAGATCTCGGACAGAATCGTCCAGTCGATAGCCCCCTCGATAAGCGGCCACGAGGTGATAAAGGAAGCCATAGCCCTCCAGCTCTTCGGCAGCGACCCGGTCGAGCTGCCGGACGGGACGAGGATCCGCGGGGACATACACATCCTGCTGAGCGGCGATCCGGGAACGGCGAAGAGCCAGCTCCTCAACTGGGTGTCCAACGTCGCCCCCCGCGGTGTATACACCTCCGGGATGAAGTCCACG
>CAZZKZ010000026.1:0-3464 GCA_964654915.1 Hadarchaeota archaeon (SeqCode) | reverse complement strand
GAGCTCAACCTCCCTGCTCAGCACGCCCATCCTCCTCGCCACCTGGGCCAGCCTCCACCTGAAGAATCTGCTCTCCTCCACCATCTCCCTGAGCCCGGACTCGATGTCAGCCCCGCCCCTGAGAATCTCCGCCACATCCCTGCTCCTGACGAGATCCGACCTGAGGACAACCCTGTACGGGTCAACGGAGAAGCCGACGGAAATCCCGAGCTGCCCCGAGAGCCTGTGGGCCAAGAGCCTCGCGATTGTCCTGTTCACGAGCGTTCCGCCGCAAACGTTGACAACGCATGTGTCCCCCACCGACTCGACGGTGACGGTCCTGTCGCTCGGAACCGGGAACCCGACCTCCACCTGCCTTTTCACGTTCTCCAGCCCGGCCTCCAGTGTTTTTCTCTCTACCCCGAGCTCCCCCGCGAGCCGCCCGCAGACCTCCTCAAACCTCATCCCACCGCCAAGCATCTCCGCGGCCTTCCTCCGTATTCTGCCGACCTCCCGCGCGACCTCCAGCGGGACAGGAATCTCCTCGCCTATCCAGGTGGGAATCGCCCCGAGCGGGTCCTTCTCCTTTTTGACGTATATCTTTCCCTTGTAGACCTGCAGGATCTTCCAGACCTCCCCGCCCATGACGAACCTCACCTCCGGCTCCCCGTACTCGGCCACAAACTCCTCGTCTAAGACACCCACGGGCTGGCCGGTCTCGTCGTCAACGACAAGATACTGCTTGAACTCCGGAATCATCGAGAGATTGGAGAAGTAGTAGTCGAACAGCCTCGTCCTTCCAGTCCTGAGCACCTTCTTTCTGTCCTCCGAGATCTTCAGGAACCTCCCTTCCAAGCCCTCCGCAAACTCGAGCACCCTCATCATGTCCTCGAGGCTGAGGTTTCTGAACGGGTACGCCCTCCTGATCACCTCCAGCGCCTTCTCGATCTCGACCTCCCTCCTCTCGACCAGCATCGAGCAGATCGAGTGCAGGAGGACATCCAGCGGCTTCTCGGGTATGTCGACCTCCTCGAGTTCCTGGCCCAGCGCCCTCCTGGCGATCACTATGGACTCCAGCGCATCGTCCGGATCCTGGACGATCACGACCCCCTTCGCGGTTTCGCCTATCCTGTGGCCGCTCCTGCCGACCCTCTGGATGAGCCTGGTCGCCTGCCTCGGCGAGTTGTACTGGATGACGAGGTCCACGTGTCCGATGTCTATGCCCAGCTCCATCGAGGATGTACAGATGATTCCCTTCAGCTCTCCCTGCTTGAGCCTCCTCTCGGCCCCGACCCTCGTTGCGGCCGAGAGGGAGCCGTGGTGGACGCTGATCGGGAACTTCACATCCCACAGGTAGAATCTGCTTCCTAGGACCTCCGCCATCGGTCTCGTGTTCGTGAAGACGAGAGTGGACCTGTGCGAGAGTATGAGATTCCTCATCTCCCTTATCCTAGCCGCGACCTCCGGGAAGGTGAAAAGCCTCTGGGCCAGCCTTTCGTCCCCCCTGCCAGGCACGGGGTGGATGACGGAAATCTCCATCTTCCTGGCCACGCTCACGTCCACTATCTCGCACGGTCTTTCAGTTCCGACCAGAAACCTCGCCACCTCCTGCGGGCTCCCGATCGTCGCCGAAAGCCCGACCAGCTGAAAGTCCCTCCCGCTGGCCTCCCTCAGCCGCTCGAGGGTCACGGAGAGCTGAACCCCGCGCTTGTTGTCGGCCAGCTCGTGAACCTCATCGACGATGACGCAGCGCAGCACCCTGAGGTACTGCCTGAGCTTCCTCCCGAGCAGAAAGAGCTGCAGGCTCTCCGGGGTTGTGACGACGATGTCGGGCGGGACTATCGCCTGCGCCCTCCTCTCCCTTGCCTCCGTGTCGCCGTGCCTCACGGATATCTTGAAGTCGAGCGACCTGCACCACCACTGCATTCTGTCCAGCATGTCCCTGTTGAGCGCCCTCAGGGGAGTTATGTAAAAGAGCTTTATCCCGGGAACCCTCGCTCCCGAGACCAGCAGGTTGTGAAGGGCCGGGAGGAATGCCGCCTCCGTCTTCCCAGTCCCGGTCGGGGCTATCAGCAGGACGTTCTTCCCCTCCAAGATCTTCGGCATCGCCTCCCTCTGCGGCAACGTGGGCTCCAGAAAGCCTCTCTCCTCCAGAAGCCGCTGGATGGGCCTGGCCAGAAGGCTGAACGGATGCTCCATCGTCCTTAAATATGTCCGCCCCGCCTATTTTAGCTCCGGGCTCACCTGCCGCATCTCTTGGCCATCTTCACGGCTGCCTCGACTGCCCTCCTCGCGTAGTCGTTGACCCTCTCCAGCGCCTGCAGCCTCGTCATCCCCGGTCCAGAGATACCCAAGGACACCGGCTTTTTCTTCTCCACCGACAGGTCCATCAGCTTCCTTGCCGTCTGCTGCATCACAACCTCGTCGTGCCCCGTTTCCCCCTCGATGACGGCTCCCAGCGTCACCACTGCGTCGACGTCGTCCCTCTCCAGGAGGATCTTCGCCGCAAGCGGAATCTCGAAGACCCCCGGGACGAGGACCTCCGCGACTATCTGGGCTCCCAGGAACTCCGCGTGCCTCCTCGCGAACTCCAGCATCGCCGAGACCACTTCGAAGTTGAACTCGCTGGCAACCACTCCCAGCCTCACCATCTCTTCCTCACCCCCTCAGCGGTCCGACATCCGGGCCTCCTTCCCTCTGCCCGGTGCCGGCTCTTCTTTCTAGCTCCTCCGGCTTAAATAGCAGCATGTAGACGTTCCGGGCGTGCTCCCGGGCCCTCCTCTCGGCCAGCTCCGCCAGCTCCTTCTCGCTCCCGGCCTCATCCTCGTGGACGAAGACCTCGATTATGTGCTTCCCGGTGCGCAGTCTGGCGATCATCAGGCCGAGCGAGGCCTCGTGCGCGCACTGCCTGTCGATCGGCTTCGCCCCGGGCATGCCGAAGGCCATCACGATGTCGCACCCCTCGTCCAGCAGCCTCTTGGCCTCCACCGGAAGATCCTTGATCCCCGGCACAGTCCTCCTCTCGAACTTCACGCTGCACAGCCCCCTGAGCTCATCCATCGCCGCCCCGGCCATGTCGTACCTGGCGAAGGTTGTGTCAACTATTCCGACCTTCTTCAACCCATCCCCTCCAGAAATCCGCTATCTCCTTCCCGGATATCAGCGTTGTGTTCAGAAGCTCGGCCAGCCTTCTGGCCTTCCGCAGGTCGGCCGCCCTGCCCGTCCCGCCGTCAAGAACCTCGCAGATTGCGACGAGCGGGGTCACGCCGGCCATCTCGGCGAGCGCGACCGAAAGCTCCGTGTGACCCCGCCTCTCCTTCAGGAGTCCGTCCGCCGCCCTCAGGAGGTGGACGTGGCCCGGGCTGCGGAAGCTCCTCCCGAATTCCTCCACCGCCTCCCCCCTCACCGCCTTCCTCCCGACCCCCCCCAGCTCTCGGCTGGGCGCCCCCCCCCCTCTCTCCCCCACGCCCGCCCAACGGCATTCT
>CAZZKZ010000025.1:0-4526 GCA_964654915.1 Hadarchaeota archaeon (SeqCode) | reverse complement strand
GGCCCCCCGCCCCCGCCTGCAGGACCTCGTAGTCCTTCAGCCTGCCGCCCTCGCCTACCTCCTTGCTGTAGACCACGTTTCTCTGGATCCACTCGACGAACTTCGAGATCACGGCCGGCAGGTCGTTCTCCGTCTGAGAGGCGAGGGAAGCGGCGAGCTCGCGGACGGGGGGCGAGAGCGTCACGTGCTCATCCGGAGCCAGATACTCGGTCATGCCGGCCGGCGGCTCGACGGGGACGTGCGGGATCGGCGGCACGCCTTGGAGGTCGACGGTGACCGTGAAGATCGCGCTGAATGTTATTTCCGTGTACGGAACCTCCCTCATGTACTTCTGGATGACCCAGACCGGCCGGCCGTCGATGTTCTCGATCCTCCCGTCCTGCGGGCTGTAGGAAACGGTCTGGCGGTCGGTCGGGACCGGGATGTCGTGGATCTCCACCCTTATCGTCGTCCTGTCAGGATAGAAGTTGCCCCGCCAGTGGACAGTGACCGTGTAGCTGAGCGTGTGCGTGACCGCAAGCGGGAACTCCGCCGGGGACGGGGAGGAAGCCCGCACGGAGAGCAGAACAAGCAGAACCGCCACCAGCAGCGAGCACCAGCCCGGCTTCATCAAATATCTCTCCGCTCTCCCTGCAGATATAGACCGGGGTAAACCCAAATAAATGCCGGGCGAGATTTGATTAGGATGAAGATAGAGGTCGAGCCGGAGAGGTCGTACAGGCTTCTCTACCCGCGGCAGATAGTCCTGGTCGGGTGCTGCTCGCCGGACGGGAAACCGAACGCCCTCACGATAGCCTGGTCGATGCCCCTCTCAATGTCCCCGCCCCTCGTCGGGATCTCCGTCTCGCCGAAGAGGTACTCCCACTCGCTGATAGAGCGGACGGGCGACTTCACCGTCAACATCCCGACGATGGACATCCTGGAGAAGGTCCACGTCTTCGGAACGGTCTCGGGGCGGAACGTCGACAAGTTCGCTAGCCTCGGGCTGACGGCCGAGAAGGCCAGGGCCGTGAAGTCTCCCATCGTGAGGGAGTGCGTGGCGCACCTCGAGTGCAGGCTGACGGAGAGCCTGACGACGGGGGACCACACGCTCTTCATAGGCGAGGTCGTCGCCGCCTACGCCGACGATAGGTTCTTCAGGAATGGAAAGTTCGACCCGAGGATCTTCAGGGGGATATACCAGGTCGGCGGGGCGGACTACACGACCCTCTCCGGGGAGACGACCGGGGTCGGGAAGTACTGAGGAGGTGAGGTGAATGGTCAGCTGTGCGGTCTGCGGGAAGGAGATCGCCGGCGAGGCCGTCAAGTGCGCCATCTGCGGGACCGAGATGCACAGGGACTGCGCGAAGAAGATATCCGGGAAGTTCTACTGCAGGCGGTGCAGCAGGGAGGGGAAGAAGAGGGCGAGATACGAGAGGATGGCGCAGAGGGCCATGATCGGGAAGAAGCTCCCAAAGAAGCTCTGGTAAAGGTAAATACGGGGCCCGCCCGAGTTCTGATTGGCGGGGGTGGCCGAGCCAGGTCAAAGGCGTAGGCTTTAGGAGCCTATCCCGAAGGGGTTCGGGGGTTCAAATCCCCTCCCCCGCACCACCGCGTGCCGCATCCCCGGGAGAACCGGTCGGCATCCTGCACCTTCCCGATCCTCCCGATCCCGGGATCGCATCAAACCCCCGGTCGAATGGTATGAGCCCCTCGATCCCCCGCCTGTGCATCCCGCTTTTCCCGCATCCGGAGTTATCCAAGCACAATCATCAGCTGACCTGAGTTCCCACCGTGTTCTGGCGAGTTCTACGGCCCCTTTCCCGTTTCAAAGGGCATGACTAACAAAAGGTAAATAAAAAAGGACCAGAAAGACATTATGTTGATAGTGATTGCTCTTATCCTTGCCGCTGGATACGGGACTAGGCTTAGGCCGTACTCGAGAAATAGACCAAAGTGCCTCATGGAGATAGAGCCTGGAGTAACCATTCTGGAGTACCAGCTCAAGCAGCTGAAGGAAGCGGGAGTCCATAACGTCTTCGTGGTTACGCGACCCGAGCTTGCGAAGCATTTTGAGAAGTACGTGGATCCTTCCAGCATCCTTCGGGTGAGGGTATCTAGGGGGGAGGGAAACCTCATCACGCTAGTCAAGGCATGGAAGCAGCTCAACCGGAAGTCGAGGAGTGACCTGCTGGTGATAATGTCGGATCATCTTTTTGAAAGGTCCATCCTGGATCGCCTCCTGCGGGCAAGAAACGGAAAACTGCTCCTTTGCGTGGACAGAAAACCGAGGGGCTCGATGGTCGAGGAGGGTCTCAAGGTCACCATGGACGGGAGTGGCATGATAGCGGTTTCCAAGGAGACGGTCCCGGTCCAAGGGATAGATACGGGCCTGTTTTTCGTCCCGAGAGAGCTGCTGGGCCTGGCGGAACGTTTAGTGGAATCGGGCAAGGGGGCGCTGGCGGACCTCGTCAACGAGGCCTCCAAGCTGGGAAAGGTGGGATGTGTCGATGTGACGGGTTCCCTTTGGCTGGACGTGGACTCCAGCAGGGACCTGTCTAGGGCGAGGAGAATGTATCCCAAAATCCTCGCCCGCAACCTGGTCGAGGAGGGGGACGGACCCATCTCTAGACACCTCAACCGCAAGCTCTCAACCCCCATAAGCCTTTTTCTGTATCAGCGCAGGATACAAGTAAATCCCAACCTCATCACCCTCCTTGTGGCCTGCCTGGGGGTCCTGGCCTCCCTCTCCCTCTTTTGGAATCCCTTGGTGGGGTCCTGTCTCATTCTTCTCACCTCCATCATGGACGGGCTCGATGGAGAGGTGGCTAGGCTCTTTGGCAGGACGAGCAGGTTTGGGGCGGCGCTGGACAACCTCTGCGACAGAGTGGTCGATGCCCTGCTGATCTCTGTTGCGTGCCTTTGGATCTATCAAGCGGATATGCTTCCGGTTCAACCGCTCCTCGTTTTGGCGGCCTTCACCATAATGGGTTCGTCCATGGTGAGCTACCTGAGTAACTGGTTAGGATGGGGTGAGGAGGTTTGCAGGCTGAGGAACTCCTTCCCGCCCGCGACCAGGGATGTCAGGCTCCTTGCCCTGGCCATTGGATTTGCCTTCGGGCACCCGGAGATGGCCCTCCTCTATATCCTCGTGTCCTCTTGGATCTTCGCGGGGAGGGCCATCGCCGGACTGGAGAGACCCCGCAGGAGAGAGCTGCCCAAGCGGAGCACATTTCCCGAAATCCTACCCCACCCGGAAGTGGAACTCGAGGGAGCCCTAATCAACACCCTGTCGCTCGTCCTCACCGTCTACTTCCTCCGAAGGGTGCTAGCGATAGTCCCGCTGCTTGGTTCCACAGGATTGCTCGTGGAGAGGGGAATAGCGGTCTTTGGAGCCGTCACGGTCCTCTTTTTCTCACTAAGACTTCTTAGGAACATTTTGGGGATTCTAACCGGGCTGAAGGAGCACGTGGTAAGGAGATTCTGGGTAGGACCCGCTCTCTACGAAAAGCTGGTGCATGAACTCCAGGCTTTCATAGCCCTCCTAATCGCGCGCCTCCTCGTCGATCCCCTCTCAAGGCTCTTCGATCTCCCGGCATGGGGGATACAAGTCTTAGACCTTGCTCTCTCGATCCTGCTCTGCATAGTGGGCGTGAAGCTCCTCCTCGATTTCATAAGGGCATTTGAACATAAAATCAGACGCCCGTAGTTTTCCTTGCCTCAATAACTATCCCCAGCTCAACGTCGCCCGCACACCCTTTGCTGTGCCGTTTCGCTTTTCGCCTAGCTCACTCGACCCTCGGTGCGACGACCAGGCAGACCTCTCCGTCGAGTCTGAAGACGACCGGCGAGACCTCCGGCCAGTAGTAAGCCGTCACATGGCTCCTTCCGGTCCCGAGCCCCCTGCTCAGGTGGTAGAGGGCACTCCCGACCATCTCCTCGTCCAGCGTGTAGCCGTGCCTGAGCTTCAGGACCGTGGCCAGCTCGGTCGCCCCCCTCGTCGCCCCGCTCCTGCTCCTCACCGGGATCTCCGCCCTCCCGAGAAGTCCCTCCAGCCTCTCCAGGACATCCTCCGGAAGCCTGACCAGCGCCATCACGTGCGACGGGTCCATGATGGCGTCCCTAAGCCTTTCGCCCACGACCTCCTCAAACCTCGGAACCTGCGCCTCCATCGCCCAGCCCTACGCCAGCAGGCCCTTTTTATACCCGAACACCGGCCCCGGCTCCAAAAGGGTTTAAAAGGGGTCGTCCAACCACGATTTTGAAGGGTGACTCCCCGTGCACGAGATCTGCAGCGTCTGCGGCGCTCAGATAAAGGACGACAAGTTCGAGTGCATCGTCTGCGGGACCGTCTACTGCCAGGAGTGCGCCCCGGACACCCTGAAGAGGACGGGGACCTGCCCGGACTGCGAGGAAGATGAGGGAATGGAGTGGTACTACGAGGAGGAAGAGGAGGAAGATTGACCTTCCAGAACGACGGTCTCCCAGTCCACCCTCCTTTTCTCCACGATCTCCCTCACTTTCCTCTCGATCGGGCTCAAACCACC
>CAZZKZ010000024.1:0-3226 GCA_964654915.1 Hadarchaeota archaeon (SeqCode) | reverse complement strand
CGGGCTACACCACCGGAGCACCAGAGAATCAGTTCCCTCCCGAGGGTAAAATAAATTTCTGAGGCGGGCCCGGCGGGGTTCGAACCCGCGACTTGCAGCTTAGGAGGCTGCCGCCATATCCTGGCTAGGCCACGGGCCCTCAAGCTAAATTCCACTCGTCCGATTTAATACGTGCGCGGCGGGAAAAGGTATTTAATATGATAGCAAAGGATTATGGAGGTGACCAGAGTGGGAAAGGGAAGGATCCTCGGGGTGCTGCTGTGCATAGTCGGAGTTCTGGTGGCGGGCGCCCACCTCTACATCGGGTACTGGATAGGAACCCACCCCAACCTTGCGTTCGCTCTGCCCGTGACGGCCGGCGTTCTTGTCGTCTGCGCCTTGGCCGTGTGGCTGGGCTGGATAATGGCCCCGACGAAGGAGGTCCAGTCCCCGCCGCCCGAGCCTGAGAAGAAGGAGGAGCAGAAGCAGCCGGGGGCGAGTTCTTAATAAATCCACCCCTCAACACTTAACAGGGTGTCGAACCTGAAGTACAGAGCCCTGCTGATTGCCGGTTATCTGACGGTCCTCATGGTCATTTCCGCCTCCATCCTCCTCATCCCGGGCGAGAAGTACGAGGTTCTGACGACCTCGGACAGCGGGTGGATCTGGGCCGAGGCCAAGCTGCTCGAGAGGAACAACGGCTTCGCCGAAAACAACCCGTGGTCGCACTACCCCTACGGCTGGGAGTTCGAGAGGGAGCAGCTCCAGCCCCTTCTGGCCGTGATGACCTACAGGGCCGTAAGGACGGTCAGCCCGTCCGTCGAGTTCTACGACTTCGCGAAGTACTACGCGATAATCTTCTTCTCCCTCACGGTCATCCCGGTCTTCCTCATCGGGAGGGAGCTGCACGGGGATGCGGCCGGGGCCATCGCCGCCTTCCTTTTCGTCACCATGACTTCTCCGATCTACTGGAACAAGGTCGGGGCCTTCGACAGGGAGCCGACGATAACCTTCATGTGCGCCTGGACCGTCCTCGCCTTCATCAGGCTCGCGAAGTCTGGGAGGAGGGACTTCATTCCCAACGCGGTAATCTCCGGCCTCGTTCTCGGGCTCTTCGTCCTCGCGTGGGCCGGATCGACGTTCATCGCGGCGGTTCTCGTCGGCGGCGTGGCCCTCGCCCTGCTCTACCGCTTCCTGGTCGAGCTCGTGAGGAAGAACAGAAGCTTCGAGGCAGCCGTCATCAACACCATCCGGGACAACCTGCCGGTGATCGCGGGGATTTTCCTGGCGTTCGCTGTCTCCACCTGCGTCTTCTGGGCCGGAGGCATCGGCGTGGACAGGTGGGTTGGGACGGCGCAGTCCATGCTGGGCTACGTCGGGCTGTGGGGAGGGGGCGGGCCCTCCTTCCCGCGCTACGCCTCCGAGATGGCCGCACCTGCTTCGTTCTCGGACATCTTCTCAAAATTCTACCAGAACAACCACCTGCTGTCCATCGCCTTGATCGGCATGGCGATTGCCCTCATCCACTTCCTGCTCAGGAGGGAGCCCCAGCACTTCATGATCATGGCCTGGCTGATCGTCCTCCTTG
The DNA here is from genome assembly GCA_964654915.1 of Hadarchaeota archaeon (SeqCode). Classification (GTDB taxonomy): domain Archaea; phylum Hadarchaeota; class Hadarchaeia; order Hadarchaeales; family Hadarchaeaceae; genus JAVZGN01. The sequence goes on along the minus strand of CAZZKZ010000024.1, from coordinate 1,659 downwards.
CGATGATATGGCCCGGGCGCGGGCAGGCCAGGTTCGAGAGGCTCTGGTGGCCGCTCCTGCCCGTGCTTGCCGGGGTTGGCTGGGCGGTCTTCACCGGCTGGGTGCTCAACCTCTCATTCCAGCCGGACTGGGGATGGCTGAGGAGGTTCTGGACGCCGGCCGCGGCCGTGGCCCTCGTCGTCATCATCGGCTCGGCCTTCGTCGTCAACGCGGCCGAGAGCGCGGAGACCGTTACGCCGCCGACGGAGTGGAGGTTCGCCGGAGTTGATGGGGCCCTCATGGAGGCCTTCGCGTGGATCAGGGAGAACACGCCCGAGAACTCCGTGATATCAATTCAGTGGTCGTACGGCCACCTGCTGACGGGTGCAACGGAGAGGCCGACCGTCTGCGACGGGGTCGAGAGTCTGGGTGAGCAGGGCAAGTGGGAGAACGATCCGAACTTCCGGCCGAGGCCCCCCGACTACGTCTACTACGTCCAGGGAGGGGAGGCGAAGCTCTACGGCGTGAACGTCGACCCGCTGCCCTACTTCGTGAACGGAAGGAGGACGGACGTCCAGAGATTTCCGCAGGTCGGGGAGAACGAGCTCAGGTGGTACCTGAAGGTATACAGGGACAACTTCGGCGTGGGGATAGACTATCTCCTCTTCACCTACGATGAGTACTACTACGCGTGGCTGAACCACAACTTCGAGCCCCTGAAGATAATCTCCGACGCGAAAGTGAGGTACAGACCTCACAGCCTGAGGCCCAGCATGGAGGACGGCAGATACGTCTTCAACTTCGGCGGGGACAGGAGGGAGGTTCTGCTGGACCACCAGGAGGGCAGGGTGTTCCTCAGGACGGAGAACGGGGAGATGACGATGGACGGATACGCCGTGGTGATTCTGGACGAAACCGGCAGGCCGACGAACCTCGCCGGCTTCTACCCGCCCGAAAACAGGGCGGAGATTCCCGAGACCCTCGTCGTCTTCGTCGGAAGCAACGGCAACATAGTCACGGCGTGGCTCATCGAGGGCGTCTCGGAGAGGATAACGGGCAGGCCGACGCCGATCGGAATCCTAGCCTTCCAGGACAGCCTGCAGGTCGACTTCCTCACCGAGGTCTTCAAGAGCTCTAACGGCTACGTTAGGATCTACAGGGTGGACCACTCGGTGATAGCTTGAGGTGGCTGAGCTGCCCCCGCGGGACGAGGGACCTCTGGGGGAGAGAGCTGGCCACGGTCGAGGCCGTGATCTCGACCATGAGGGAGGTCTTCAGGAGGTTCGGATTCAAAGAGGTTAGGACACCCATCTTCGAGCACCTCGAGCTCTTCCTTGTAAAGAGCGGGAGCGAGGTCGTCAGGCAGATCTACTCCTTCGAGGACAAGTCGGGGAGAAAGCTGGCGCTCAGGCCCGAGCTGACGGCTCCCGCCGTGAGGTTCTACATCCAGAGGCTAAAGAGGAGCCCGCCGCCGGTCAGACTGTTCTACTTCGGGGAGTGCTTCAGGTACGAGGAGCCACAGGCGAAAAGGTGGAGGCAGTTCATTCAGGCGGGATGCGAGGTGATCGGAAGCCCAAACCCGGAGGCGGACGCCGAGGTCATCTCCCTCACCTGCGAGATCATGAGGGAGGTCGGGCTGGAGGGGTGGAGGCTCAGGGTCGGGAACGTCGGAATTCTGAG
>CAZZKZ010000023.1:0-3896 GCA_964654915.1 Hadarchaeota archaeon (SeqCode) | reverse complement strand
GACCGCTATGTGATAGACGACCGGGAAGGAGTTCTCCGGCACCGTGTAGACCCCGAGAACCGGGGTGCTGTCCCTTGTGTTCTCGCCGTTCCTTATCCATCCGGGCACGGTCCCGCTGTGGGTCGGCTTGGCCGGCGGGGCCGTGTCAACCCTGAAGCTCCCGACATCCGAAGGAGTTGAACCCGCCTCATTGATCGCGACCACCTTCCAGTAGTAGAGACCGTCAGGGATGCCCGAGCCGGGCGTGTACTGCTCAGCCGACGGCCCAAGGTAAACATTGATGACCGGGGAGCTGAAGTCGGAGTCGTTGTCAACGAGCAGCCTGTGGTTCTCCGCGTACTCCCCCTTGACCCACATGAACGTCGGGGTGTTGTCGTTTGTCGAGGACCCGTTGGCCGGGGACAGGAGCTGCGGAGCTGATGGCTTTATGGAGACCTGCTCTGGCCCTACCGTCGTGCCGGGCTCAACTGCGGAGTATTTTCTGACTATGAACCAGTCAAAGTAGTAGGAGGAGTCGCTACCGGTGTCCCACGCGGACAGGACATACTTGTCGCAGTAGTTGTTCGGATCCGATGCATAGCTCCAGTTTCTGGTCTTCTCCGGAGCCTGCCAGGCCAGCTGCCTGTAGTTTTCATTGTCTCGGCCGTAGTAGAACCTGGCCCTTATTTTGTTGTTATCATAGAGGGAAACGCTAGCGATGTAGTAGACATCTGCTTGGTAGTTTCCGCCCGACCATGTCTCGTCGCTGAAGAACTGGTACGTCCCGCCGTCCCTGAAAAACATGGCGTACTGCTGGCCGGGTCCCTCCCTGTAGAACGTTCCTGGACCGTTGAGACCCAGACCTCCCCTCCACCACTGAGAGGGCTTGACCCTGACCTCTATCACCCTCGGGATCGTGTTCTCCCACATGCCGTGCTGGCCGCCGCCGTGCTCGACCCTCCTCGCGTCTTTGTCCTCGGGTTCGCCGTAGTCAGTTATTCTCAGGACGGTCTCGTAAACGTCTATACCGGTGTCCGTCGCCCACCACTTCCTCGTGTTCAGCGCGCCCTGCCCGCCGGTTCCGCCCCCGAAGTCGTCGAAGAACAGGAAGACGTTGTCACCGTTCTCGGCGCTTGTCACGTACGGGTTCCCGTAGTACATCCAGATCTCATCGTCGGAGTTCTCCAGTCTTCTGACCCATACGATGTTCATGTATCTGTCCTCGTTCTTCTCGATCCAGTAGGGCAGTGGTCCGCTGCCCCTGTTTTCAAAGAATCTTATGCTCGGGTACTCGAGGACCGGGATATCCGGCGGGAGCACTATCTTTATCTGGAAGTTCTCCGGGTTTCTCGGCGAAATCGTGATCTTCCTGCGGTAAAGCCAAGTGTTCTCGGGCAGAACCAATGCGGGGAACCTGAGGGAGAACTGACTGTCCGAGTCAGTTTCGAACCTGTTGAGATGCGGTGAATATGTGTAAACGTATATTCTGTTCTCGGAGGGTGCGAACTTCATCACCCTTAGAAATCCATTTCCGCCGTTTTCAAGACTCTGATAGTTGGACAATAGTTGATAGACGATTCTGCTGTTGTCGATGACATCCATCCTCATGGCCTCGCCGTGGTTATGGCCGCAGAGAACCAAAAACACGTTCCTGTTGGGGACCACGAGATTCGTCCATATGTTCTCCCCGGCCGAGTTCCTGGTCCCATTCAGCTCGAGATAACTGTGGGTGCAAATGATCGCGGGTATGTCAGAATGGTTCTCTAAGACGCTGTCGGCCCAAGCCAGAACGTCGGGTGGCGGGTTGTACTGCAGGTTGACCACGATGAAGTTGATGTCACCCACCGAGATGAGCTGATAGTTGTTCTTGTTGTTCGCGTAGCTGCCACCCCAGTAGGAATAATTCTCATACCTGGATGACGGGAAGTAGGTCGAGTAGTTTACCCCGCCGTCCTGCAGGTCGTGGTTGCCGGGCAGAATTCCGTATGGCACAACTCCATCTAGGATCTTCATCGCGTTGTCCGCCCTTCCCCACTGGACGGTTGAGTAAGAGTTGTCGACGATGTCGCCCAAGTGGGCCACGAAAACAATGTTCATATCCGTCTTGCTGTTGACTATCCAGCGCGTCTGGTTCTCGAATATAGCCGGGTAGCTGGCCGAGTAGTACTGGGTGTCGGGGAGAACCACAATCGTGAAGTTCTCGGTAACCACCGTGAAGCTTCTCACGGAAGAATTTTCGCCGACATTCCCGGCTGCATCTCTTGCCTGAATCTTCCAGTACCATGTCCTGAGACCTAAGGACGGAAGCTGCCAAGAGTTCTCGGAAATCCAACCCGACTCGTAGTCTATGGTTGAGAAGGTCGGATCTTTGCTCAGGTATATCTTGTACTGAACCGGCCGGCTCTGGTCGTCCACCGAACTCCAGGAGAGGACAACATTCTCGGTTCTTGGAATTTTCGCACCATTCTCGGGTGAGAGAAGGGACGGGGGCGCGGGCGGCGTTAGGTCGATGACCCAGTAGTCAACGTTCCCCTCCCTGTGCCTCACCCTTATCTTGAAGTTCTCGGTCGTGCTGGCCGGGAAGCTCACCTTTATGTCGCAGGGAGCGTTCCAGCTCGCGCGTCTGATGGCGGTTCCCCAGTGGGGCATCGGCTGCGGACTTCCGTCCAGCTCCCATCCCCAGTGGTATATCTCGTACGTGTTCCCCATGATTATCTTGAAGTTCTCGACCCTCGGTCCGGTGACCGTGTAAACTTGGCTCTCCCAGTAGTCATTCCACGGGTCCGGACCTAGGTTGTCCATGTTGTTGTCGTTCACATTCCAGCCGTTGAAAGTTCCGGGGACCTGGAAGGCGGCCCTCTTCGCGACAACGTGCTTGGTATCCGAGTCAAACCAGAACTGGAAAACGTAGTTGTCCGCTATGTTTATGACAAGCCCTATGTTGTTGCCCGGGCTGGAGAGATCCAGGCTCTGGGGGACGCCCGTCTGATATCCGCTGGGTCCCCCCCACCACTGGTCCCCCCAGTCGCCGACATAGATCTTGTACTCGTGTGTGCCACCGGAAAGCGGTCTCGTCCTCTCCCATATTTCCTTGCCGCCATCAGTTATTATCCACATCATCGGGTCTACGTTGTTGTCCCAATCGTTGAAGGTCCCACACACACTGGGCAGGGTTGGATTACCCACAGCGAGGGGCAGCAAAACCACCACGAGAGCCGCAACGATACCTGAAATAACCATGACAGTCGGGATTAGGAGCTTCTCACCTGATTTCATATTTTTCAGATAAATTCCAAAGACTGGATATTTAAACTTTTTGAAAATGTGCTCTGAAACTCATAAGTCGGAGAGATGAAAGCATATGAACGGGGCAACTTGATGGGGAGAAAACGGCTCGAGGAGATCCTTCTCTCCATCAGGCCGGACTCGGAGGAGCTCGGGCTCGACCTGCGGAAGCCGGCCGACAGGTTCGCCTGGCTGGTCGCGTCGGTTCTCTTCGCGAAGAGGATATCCGCCGGGATCGCCAAAAGGACCTTCCTCCTCCTCAAGGAGGAGGGGCTCACGGGGCCGGGGAAGATGATCGAGGCGGGCTGGGACAGGCTCGTCGAAGTCCTGGACTCCGGGGGCTACGTGAGGTACGACTTCTCCACGGCATCCACCCTTCTCAAGCTGGCCGAGACCGTAAAAAGCACGGAACATCTGGAGAGAATTGCCGGGACGGCCGGAAGCCCGCGGGAGCTCGAGAGGAGGCTGATGGAGCTTCCGGGAGTCGGCCCGGTCGCCGCCAGCATCTTCCTGCGCGAGCTCAGGGGGATCTGGCCGAACGCGGACCCGCAGCCGTCGCAGCGGGCCCCGGTGTTCGCCTCACCGGGCAGGGGCGGCGGCGCGATGTGGGGCCAGGCAACGCTCGTCTGGGT
>CAZZKZ010000022.1:0-2072 GCA_964654915.1 Hadarchaeota archaeon (SeqCode) | reverse complement strand
GTTCATTCAGGCGGGATGCGAGGTGATCGGAAGCCCAAACCCGGAGGCGGACGCCGAGGTCATCTCCCTCACCTGCGAGATCATGAGGGAGGTCGGGCTGGAGGGGTGGAGGCTCAGGGTCGGGAACGTCGGAATTCTGAGAAGCGTTCTGGGCTCGGCCGGGGGCGGGGGGGGAAGGGCGGGGCCCCGTCCTGGGGGCGATCGGCTCGAGGGACGAGTCGAGGATCATGGATGAGCTGGCGAAGGCCGGGGTTCCGGAGGAGAGGACGGATGAACTCGTAAAAATCTTCTCGCTGCGCGGCGGGGTCGAAGTCCTCGAGAGGGCTGAGAGGCTCGGGGTGGACCGGAAGGCGCTGGAGAGCTTCGGGGAGCTCACCGAGATCCTCCGGCGGGCCGGCGAGAGTTTCGAGGTCGATCTCGGGATCGCGAGGGGGCTCGACTACTACACCGGGCCGGTCTTCGAGGTCTACGCCGGCGATGTTCAGGTCGCAGGGGGAGGGAGATACGACACGCTGGTTGAGAGGCTTGGCGGTCCCAGGACGCCGGCGACTGGTGTAGGTTTCGGGGTCGACAGGATGGCCCTCCTCCTCTCCGAGGGCGGGAGGGAAGAGCCCGAGGAGGGTCCGGAGGTCTACGTGGTCGCGCTCGAGAGGGAACTCATCCCGGAGGCCCTGAGGATCTCAAACATCCTCAGGAGGAGCGGGATCCCGACCGAGATGGAGGTCATGGGGAGGAGCCTCCAGAAGGCCCTCGGCCACGCCGACTCCTCCGGGGCCAGGCTGGCCGTCATCGTTGGAAGGAGGGAGATATCCTCCGGCCGCGTCTCCGTCCGAGACCTGAGGTCGGGAAAGCAGGCGACCGTCAGGGTGGAGGAGCTTCCCTCAGCGGTCAAATCTGTGGCCTAGCTGCTCGAAGATCTTCTTCATCTCGAGCGAGTCTAGCTCCAGGACGGGGGACTCCGAGATTATCGTTATGCTCAGTTTCCTGCGGAGGATCTCCTCGGCGAGCGGTCCGAACTGCGGGTCTCCGGCCCTCATCGGGAGGTGCCTCCTCTCGTTTCCGGTCCCCGGCTGACCCGCCGGCTTCCACTCCATCGCCGTGAAGTGCGCGTGGAGGTGATCGAGCCGCAGGGGGCGCAGCTTCTCGAAGATCTCGGCGAAGTCTATCCTCCCGCCCTGCCTGGCGTAGATGTGGGCGAAGTCGATGACGGGCCTGCACCCGGGGAACTCCCTGCATATGGAGATCACCTCGTCGAGGGTGCCGAATGCCGTGACCTTGCCTGTCGTCTCCAGACCTAGGTGAACATCCTCTATCCCCTCCGCCTCCATCCTCGAGATCATGTCGGCGATGGCCGAGGCGACCGCCCTGCTAGCCTCCTCGCTGCTCATCCCCCCGTAGTAGCCGGGGTGAAAGACGGCGATGTCGGCACCCATCGCGTGGGCCCTCCTGACCGATTCGAGAATCCTCATCTTCGAGGCCTCGACCTTCCTCCGGTCGGGCGAGCAGAGGTTTATGAAGTAGGGGCAGTGGACGGAGAGCCTCACGCCCAGCTCTTTGGCGACCCTACCCGCCTCTCCGGCCGCCTCCTGCGTGAGGGTTATCCCGCGGACGAACTCGACCTCCATCGCGTTCAGGCCGAGCTCGGCCACACAGCGTATGCCGGAGATTGTGTCCCTCTTCCTGCACATCCCCGGAACGCCGGCCGGGCCGAGCCATATCATGCTGGCCTCCGGAAGAACTGCGCGCGCCCGCATATAGGTCTTTATCCGACGGGGCGGATTCAGTCTCGGGGAAACCCCGTGCTGAGCAGGATCAAGGAGAGGGTGAGGGGCATCCTCGACCCCGTCGCCAGACCGATCGCCCGGAGGGGAATCCACCCGAACGTCCTCACGCTGGCAGGGCTGGCGGTCGGGGCTGCATCGGCGCTCCTGCTCGGCATGGGGATGGAGGCCGCGGGCGGTCTCCTCCTTCTGGTTTGCGGTGTCTTCGACATCCTCGATGGGGCGGTCGCCAGGATCGGCGGGATGACCACGGCTTTCGGCGGCGTCCTCGACTCGACGATCGACAGGCTT
>CAZZKZ010000021.1:0-6192 GCA_964654915.1 Hadarchaeota archaeon (SeqCode) | reverse complement strand
GCCCCGGCCAGAGCCCGCGGGGCCGGCCTGAGCCTGAGGACGACCTCCCGGTCGTGCCTCAGCTTCCCCTCCGCCGGCCGCTCCACTTCAAAATCCTGGGGCGCGGCGGCGGCCACGACGATATCCGGTCCCTCCCCAGCGGCCGAGTCGAACGCCTCCTTCATCTCCTTGGTCGTTTTTACCCTGATGACCCTCACACCGTCCGGGGCCGGTTCGCTCCCTGGCCCGTAAATCAGCGTCACATCCGCCCCCCTGACCGCCGCGGCCCTGGCGAAGGCAATCCCCATCTTCCCCGAGCTCGGGTTCGTTATGAACTTCACCGAGTCAACAGGCTCAACCGTCGGCCCGGCCGTCACTAGAACCCTGAGCCCGCGCATGTCCTTCTCGGTGACCGCTCCCACAACCACCCAGAGTATCGCCTCCGGATCGGGGAACTTTGCCTTTCCCTCCTCCATCTTCGGCTCCACCACCTCCACCCCCATCCCGCGCAGCCTCGCGATGTTCTCCCTCACGGCTGGGTGGTCATACATCGACGCGTGCATGGCCGGGACGACTATGACGGGCTTGCGCAGTCCGATGGCGACCGAGGCGAGCGAGGTCACGGCCGTGTCGTCTATCCCGTGCGCCATCTTCCCCACCGTGTTCGCCGTGGCAGGCGCGATGAGGACGACATCCGCCCACTTGGCGACCTCCACATGCTCGATCTTCCCGGTCAGCCCGCAGACGACCTCGTTCCCCGTCGCCCACTCCATCAGCTGGGGAGAGATGATCTCCGTGGCTTTCTCGCTCATGACGGTCCTGACCTCCGCCCCGTGCCTCATCAGCAGCCTGGCGAGCTCGGGGGCCCTGAAGGCCGCAACGCTCCCGCAGATCCCCAGCGCTATCCTTTTTCCCGCGAGCCTTCTGCCCCGGCTTCCGATTATGTCCTTCGAAGGGTGCATGCGGTTTCAGTAAACTATCCTATCTTCGCCTTCTTTATCACTTTTCCGTGCTCGTCTATCTCCCCGTATCTTATCCTTATCGATGAGATCGGTCTGCCGTCCTCTGCAAGAACGAAGGGGATCTCGACTATCTCCAGGGGGGACAGGTTGTTCCTCTTTCTAACCTCGTTCATCTCCTCCGCCCTTGCTCTGGTCTCCGGGCTCACGACGACGGCCTCGGCCTCCCTGTCCGCGGCCCCGGGTCCGAACGGGTCACTGATGATAGCGATCTCCGTCCTTCCCAGCCACCCGTTCTCGTGCAGAAAGCTCAGAACGGACCACAGCCTGACGGCAAGCGGCGAGATCCCGGCCGAGTCCTTCTGCAGGAGCTCCCGCATGCTGTCCGAGCATATCCCGACGCAGACGCGCTCCCCGATCTCGTAGGCCTTCCTCAGGAGGGCCCTATGTCCATCGTGGAAGAAGTCGAATGTTCCTCCGACCAGAACCTTCCTGTACTTCATGGTTTCAGAGCTTCCCTCCAGTCGTGATCGATCCGCCTGTGTTTGAATGGCTTCGCCTTGGGTCCGAGATAGTCCGCCACCACGTGCCCGTTCCCGACAACGATGTATTTCGTCGTTGTCAGCCCCTCCAGTCCAACCGGTCCGCGCGCGTGGATCTTTCCCGTGCTTATCCCGACCTCGGCCCCGAGTCCATACCTGTAGCCGTCGCTGAACCGCGTGGAGGCGTTCACCATAACACTGGACGAGTCAACCTCTGTCACAAACCTCATGGCGTTCCGTCTGTCCTCCGTGACTATTGCGTCCGTGTGCTTGGAACCGTACGTGTTTATGTGCTCTATGGCCTCGTCTATCGAGTCGACGACCTTCACAGATATTATCAGATCCAGATACTCCGTCCTCCAGTCCTCTTCGGTCGCCTCAACGGCGTCCGCGATTATCTCCCTCGTGCGCGGGCACCCCCTTATCTCCACCCCGGCCCTCCTGTACAGCTCGGCTATCCTGGGCAGGAACTCCCCGGCGACCTTCGAGTGAACAAGGAGGGTCTCGGCGGCGTTGCAGACCGCCGGATACTGGACCTTCGCGTCGAAGCATATCTTCACGGCCTTCTCGATGTCGGCGTGTTCGTCCACATAGACGTGACAGATCCCCTCCGCGTGCCCCAGAACCGGAATTCTGGTGTTCTGCTGGATGTACTTCACGAGATCTCTGCTCCCGCGGGGAATTATGAGGTCTATGTACTCCTCCAGACCGAGCAGCTCCCTAACCTCCCACCTCTCCTCGACCATCTGTATCCATCCGGCCGGCACCCCGAGCTCCTCCGTCTTCTCCCTGAAGATTCTGAAGAAGGCCCTGTTCGAGTGCTTCGCCTCCCTTCCCCCCTTGAGGATTATCGCGTTCCCGGACTTCAGGCTGAGGGAGGATATCTGCGGCAGCACATCCGGCCTGGCCTCGAAGATGCAGCATATCACGCCAATAGGGCAAGTCACCCTGTAGACCTCCAGCCCCTCGTCCATCTCCATCGCGTAGACTGTTTTCCCGAGGGGGTCCGGCAGGGCAGCCACGCTCCTGACCATCCTGACGATGTCGGCCAGCTTGTCCTCGCTCAGCTTGAGCCTCTGGAGAACGGGCTTCGTGATTTCGCCCCTCTCCAGCAACGCCTCGGCCTCCTCGACGTCCTTCCTGTTTTCCTCGAGAATCCACCTGCCTTTCCTCTCGATCTCCTCCGCCACCGCCAGCAGCGCGGAGTTCCTCTCCTCCCCGGATAGCTTGGACAGCCGGAGGGACGCGAGACGCGCCTGCTTTGCCTTCTCCACTACCTCCATCTACTCCCGCCTCGGCAGGAAGAGGGTTCCTACCTCCTCACCCGCGATTATTCTGTTGAGAATGTTCTTCTCCCCGCTGTTCGCAATCACGGCGGCGATGCCGGCCTCGGTGACTGTTCTCGCCGCCTGAACCTTTGTGAACATCCCGCCGAAGCCCTTGGACGATCTGAAAACCGCACGCTCAATCTGCGGCGTGACCCTCTCGACCAGACCGATGATGTCGCTTCCGGGCTTCCTCGGGTGGCCGAGGTAGACTCCGTCCACATCTGACAGCAGCACCAGAAGGTCCGCCTTGACTCCCTTCGCCACATAGGCGGAGAGGATGTCGTTGTCCCCCACCCTTATCTCCTCGGTCGCCACCGTGTCGTTCTCATTTATGATCGGCACGACACCCCACTTCAGGAGGGTGGCGGCCGTGTTCCTAAAGTTCCTGTACCTCTCGGGATTGACGAAGTCCTCGGCCGAGAGGAGTATCTGTGCGACGACCTGCCCGTGCTCCCCGAAGATTTTCTCATAGGTCTGCATGAGGATACCCTGCCCGACAGCGGCGACGGCCTGAAGTGCCGAGAGCTTTTTGGGCTTTCTGTCTATCCCGAGCCTCCCCATCCCCGCCCCTATCGCCCCGGAGGACACGACAAGGATCTCTCTCCCGGATCTCCTGACGGCCATGACGTCGTCCACGAACTTTCTGACCTTTTTCTCATCCAGTCTGTGCTTCTCATCCGTGAGCGACTTGGTCCCTATCTTGACGACGATCCTCCTGACCTTTCCGAGGTCCTTCCTTGATCTAATGGCCTTCATATCTCCTCCACCCGCCTCAACTGCTTCATCACATATTTTCTTATCTCTTTGGGAGACGGGAGCCTCCCCTCAATTTTTCCGTCCCTCAAGAGCGGCCTGAGAACGCTTTCCATCTTCCCCCCGCACCTCGGGCATCTCCCCGCTCTCTCGTCCTCCCTAGTCAGGAGGAACTCCAGGCACCTCCTGCACCTCCACACGTTTTTCCTCCCACCGAGCTTTCCCCTCTTGGCAACCGGCCTTCCCCCCATCTCCACAATGTCCATGGCGAAGTCGACGGTTGGCGCGTTGCTTATGGAGGTTCCCACCCCAAAGCCATCGGCCCCGGCCTCGCACAGCTCCTTTATGTTTCTGTCGCTTATACCCCCCGAGACGAAGATCTTGACCCACCTGTAGCCGCGCACATCCAGCTCCCACCTGATCTCCCGCACTATCTCCTCCATGTTTCCGCGCCTCGAGCCGGGCGTGTCCAGCCTGACCCCTGCAAGCCTCTTCCCCAGCGCCTCGGCCGCCATTAGGACCTCGGCCTTCTCATCGTAGTACGTGTCGGCGAGGGCTATCCTAGGGACATCGGGAGGCATGACCTCATCGAAGGCCCTCCAGGCCGCCCGCTGGTCCCCGAAGCAGATTATGAGCGAGTGGGGCATCGTCCCCATCGGTTTTTCCCCGACAGTCTCCGCCCCTATCAGGCTCGATACCCCGTCGAAACCTCCAATGTACGCCGCCCTGTCAAGCATCGGGGCTATCGCGGGGTGGGCCCTCCTTATCCCGAAGGCCATCAGCGTCTTCCCCCAGGCAAGCTTCCTTATCCTCGCGGCCATGGTCGCCGCGCCGGTGGCTTGGCAGAGCATTCCGAGCATCGGTGTCTCAAGCTCGCAGTAGTCGACGTACCTCCCGCTGACGGTCAGAACCGGAACCCGGAGGCCTGAGAGATCGCGCGCGCGGAAGATGGTTCCCTCCGGAAGCGAGCGGACGGTGACGGGTCTGCCCTCAAAGAGGCGCGCGACCTCCTCAACCCCGCACAGGACCCCCCAGGGCCAGCCCTCGGGGAGGGAACTCGCCGTGACCTCGGCGTGGGCCGCCAGATCCACCATCCCCTTCTTCTCGAGGACCTCCTTGGTTCTAACGAAGTAGATGTCCGTTGTTTTTCCGTTCTTTATCTCCTCGTCCGTCGCCGTGTGGAAAATCTTCATTCCCTCATCCCCACTCACAGATGATCTCGGAGGAACCCCTGATCTCGGCCCCGTAAAGGCTTTTCATCGTCTCCAGCGCTTTCAGGTGGGTCTCCCCGTCGAAGGCCGCCGTGCAGTCCGGGGGAACGGTCACCTTATAACCCCTGAAAAAGGCATCGGCCGCCGTGTGCAGAACGCAGATGTTGGTGGTTACACCCGTCAGGATGACCCTCCCCACCCCGAGCCTCCTCAGCACACCGTCGAGATCCGTGCCGTAGAAGGCGCTGTAGGTGCGCTTCTCTATCAGGATTTCATCCGGCCCGGGCGCGAGATCCGGGATCACCCTCGAGCCGGGCGACCCAGCCATCGCGTGCTCCCCCCAGAGAGAGATCTCCGGATCGTCCGGCAGGTGGGAGTCGCAGACATAGATGACCGGAATACCCTTTCCCCTTGCAGAGTTGAGTAGCCCGGCGATTTGGGGCACAATCTTTCTCGCGTTCTCAAAGCCGAGCTTTCCGTAAACGAAGTCCCAGATCATGTCGATGACGAGGACCGCGGGTTTCATCACTGAAAGTGACCCCCGGGCCAAAATAACGGTTGTGGTTGCGGACCGCGCGGCATCTCCCGCCGGGTCTTTCGCAGACGCAGTAGAAATCCTCCCCGACCCTTCCGCTTTCCCTGACCAGCAGTCCGGCTGACCTCATGATGCGCACGAGCTCCTCCTCCGGGTGCTTTTTACCGAGGGCCGTTACTATCACGAGACCCCCGGGCCTCACGACCCTCTTCATCTCCCTGACGGTTTTCTCCGGGTTGGGCATGTTCTGAAGTAGGGTGACGGAGACAACGCAGTCGAAGCTCCCGTCAGCGAAGGGCAGGCGGTCCGCGTCGGCGACTATCAGGTTGACTTCCGACCCACGCGAGGCCCTGACCATTCCCGGGGAGATGTCCACCCCGACGGTCATCTTTGCCCTCTCCCCGACCTTCGCGAGGAGTTCCCCCATCCCGCACCCCACGTCGAGCAGCCTACCGATCCCGGCCGGCAGTTTGCTCAGAACCAGATCGTGCTTCTCCCCCTGTATGCGCCTGTACCTCCTCGAGTAGCTCCGGGCGGTCTCGGTGTACAGCCTGGCCAGCTCGAGCTTGCGGTCTGACACCATCACCTGCTTTTAACATCCGCCGGTAAAAATGAATGGTGCTCTCCCGTGATCGAGAGGGTGAGGAAGCTCAGGGAGAAGATGAGAGCCCACGGGATCGATGTCTTCATCTCCTTCAGAAGCTGCAGGTACTTTTCGGGCAGCGATGCGGGAAAGGCCGTCCTGATTCCCCTCAGGGGCGACCCCATCCTGGTCTGCAGCCGGCTGGAGCTCGAGAGGGCGAGGAGGGAGAGCTGGATAGAGGACGTGAGGGCGTTCTCCGGCTGGAGGTCCCCCCTGATGCCGGGCGAGAGGGTCTTCTTCCG
>CAZZKZ010000020.1:0-2625 GCA_964654915.1 Hadarchaeota archaeon (SeqCode) | reverse complement strand
AGGCTGCTGCGGGGAACACACGGTCGGCCCCCCCTGGCCCCGGCCTCCTCGAAGACGGACGTGAGGATAGGCAGGATAACCGCCTTTGCTAGGGGAACGAAGGAGAACGCCGCCGTGTTCTGCCACGCCAACCTCTTCATGATAGCGGCCGACTGCGTGGTCGGGAGGGGCGACGTCGCCTACAGAAGGCTGTGCAAGATTCTCCCGTGCAGGCAAGACCAGGAGCGCTACAAGGCGGAGCCGTACGTCTTCGCGGAGTACCTCATCGGGCCGGAGCACCCCTACGAGGCCGGCAGGGGGGCGTACACTTGGGTGACGGGCAGCGCCGGGTGGAGCCTGATGGTGATGACCGAGCACATGCTCGGGGTGAAGCCGGACTACCGCGGGCTGAGGATAGACCCGTGCATCCCGTCGCACTGGAAGAGGTGCTCCATCGTCAGGCCTTTCCGGGGGGCGACGTACGAGATCGTGGTCGAGAACCCCGAGAGCGTCCAGCGCGGGGTCGAGGAGATAACGGTCGACGGCAGGAAGATCGACGGTAACCTGATAGTGCCCTTCTCTGACGGAAAGGTTCATAGGGTGCGCGTGATCCTGGGATAGTATGGAGGGAGCGTGCTGAGGGATCCGGTGCGGCTGGGGATTCTCCTGGTCGCGGCTTCCGGTCTCGTTGCGGCGGGTCTTGTCGTATCCGGGACATTCAGGGGTCAGGAGAACATCTCGGTGAGCTTCTCGATCTCACCCTCGCACCTGGTTTATCTTCTGGGCGAGCAGGTCACGTTTGTTCCGCAGGTCTCTGTTCAGGGGGTGGAGTACCGCTGGGATTTCGGAGACAACTCGTCCTCGAGCGAGCGCAGTCCGACACATAGCTACTCAGCCCCCGGCGAATACACGGTTTCTCTGACCGTGGTGACTAGGGACGGGAGGTCTGCCACATTTTCTTCCGTTGTGAAGGTCGCAGGTCCGTCGAGGGTGGAGGTTGAGGGTGACAGGGAGAATGGCTTCAGGCTGCTCGTCAACGGCCAGCCTTTTGTGATAAGGGGAGTCTGCTACTCCCCCACCCCTGTCGGGAAGAGCCCGGCCGCGGGCTACAACTGGTGGTCAGATTCAGAAACTTACCTGAACGACTTTCCGCTCATAAGGGAGATGGGTGCAAACACGATAAGAACCTACGGTTCTGATGCGACCAGGGAGGCCCTCGACTACGCGTACGTGAACGGAATCTATGTCATAATGGGCCACTGGGTCAACCATTACCTCGACCTATCCGTTGAGGCGAACAGGAGGAGCGAGATAGAGAGATATCTGACCTACGTGAGGGCCTGGAAGAATCATCCGGCCGTACTGATGTGGTCGTTCGGGAACGAGGTCGAGTACAGCTATCTCGGGGCCGGCAGCGGGAGGAGCCTCAGGGACTGGTACACGCTGCTGGAGGAGGCGTGTCAGGCCATAAAGGCTGAGGACGACCTTCATCCGACGACCTACTCCCACATAGACAGGCTGGGTAGCGGCGGTGTCGGGGACCCGTCGGTTGCGGCGGATGATTCGAGCCTGAGATCTCTGGACATATGGAGCCTGAACGTCTACAGGGGGGCGTCCTTCGGCGACCTCTTCGAGCAGTACAGGGCGGTGAGCGGGAAGCCACTCATAATTTCCGAGTTCGGGTGCGACGCTTTCGATGGGGTGGCGGGCATTGAGGACGAGAGCACGCAGGCCCTCCACCTGCGGAGCCTGTGGTCTGAGATTGAGCAGAACACGAGCGGTGGGGTCTGTCTCGGAGGGACCGTGTTCGAGTGGTGCGATGAGTGGTGGAAGGCTGGAAGGGTGAGCGTTCAGGACAACACAGCACAATGGCAAAACTCCAGATACGAAGATCCGAACATGAACGAGGAGTGGTGGGGGATAGCCGCGATATCGCCCGGAACGTACGAGAAGAGGCCGAGGCTGGCCTACTACGTCCTCAGGGAGATATGGACTGGAGTTCCGGCAGAGTCCTTCACGATTACGGTCGAGCCGGCCTCGCTGCAGTTGGCCCCGGGGCAGACCGCTGAGGTGACTGTGACGGTGAGGCAGGTCGGCAACTACAGGGAGAACGTGCAGCTTGATGTAGGGAGCCTGCCGCGGGGCCTGCGCGTGGAATTTTCACCGGTGTCCGGGATCCCCGACTTCGAGTCCAGGATGAGGGTCAGCGTCGACCCGGACGTCCAGACCGGCTCGTACCAGCTGATCGTGTACGCGCAGGGGGCTGACGGGACGCGTCAGAGCAGGAGGTTTTCCATCTTGGTGTCCGCCTCATCCCCCGGCCAGGCGTATGTTGTCTACAGCGACTCGGGGATTCCGGAAAACGCGGAGGTCTGGACCTGGAGCGGGGCCGACTGGGGACTTGCGGCCGGGTCTTTTGATGGCAATTATACAGGGGAGAGTTCGCCCGAGGGAGCGAAGTGCTTCATGACTAGGAGCGGGTCCGGGGGCGGAAACTACGCCGGCTGGGGCGTCTTTCTCACCAAGCCGTCCAGGCACACGACCGATCTCTCGGGCTACAGCGAGCTCAGGTTCTGGGTCAAGACGCCGGTCAATCTGAAGGTGGAGGTTCAGGATGCGAACAACAGGAAGGCGGCGAGGTACATA
>CAZZKZ010000019.1:0-2912 GCA_964654915.1 Hadarchaeota archaeon (SeqCode) | reverse complement strand
CGGGGGAAGCGGGGGGGGCGGATGGGAAAAGCCAGGGCAGGATGTTCTCCATCCGCGTGTCCGCCGTATCTCCCAGCCAGGCGTACGTTGTTTACAGCGACTCGGGGGTTCCGGAAAACGCGGAGGTCTGGACTTGGAGCGGGGCTGACTGGGGTCTTCCGGCCGGGTCTTTTGATGGCGACTACACGGGGGAGACCCCGCCCGAGGGGGCGAAGTGCTTCATGACGAGGAGCGGACCCGGGAGCGGAAACTACGCCGGCTGGGGCGTTTTTCTCATCAAGCCGTCCCGGCACGCGACTGACCTCTCGGGCTACAGCGAGCTCAGGTTCTGGGTCAAGACGCCGGTCAATCTGAAGGTGGAGGTTCAGGATGCGAACAACAGGAAGGCGGCGAGGTACATAAGCTCTCACGGCTGGAACGGGCAGAACGTCTGGCAGGAGATAGTCATACCGGCGGCCCGTTTCTCGTCGGCAGACATGAGAAGGATCTTCGGGGTCTTCCTGATCACGGCGGAGTCTCCGGATGTTGTCTTCTACGTGGACAACGTGAGGTGGGTTTGACCCCCTCAAAATCAGGTCAAAAATTATGATAACAGCTTTAAAAGAGCGTGCCAGAGTTGCGTACGGAGGAAAGCGATGTCGGAGGTCATAGCGACCGGCCGGAAGACGATCGTTCTCGTCGGAGTGGCAGTTATTGTGGTTGCTGCTGTGGTTGGTGTGCTTCTCGCACTCAGGCACAGGGATGGCGGAGCAGGTGGTGGAGGCGTGGAGGAGAATGCTTGGTTCACCTTCAGCCCCTCGGCCCCGACTGCCGGGGCACCCGTCCACTTCACAGATGCTTCGAGCGGTAGCCCGACTGCATGGTTGTGGGACTTTGGAGATGGGACGACGTCGACCGCGCAGAATCCGAGCCACACATACGAAAACGCGGGAACATATACGGTGAGACTGACGGTGACGTACTCCGGAGGAAAGCAGAAAAGTGTTGAGAGGACGGTGACGGTCAGCCAGGAACTTCCGGAGGGCGTGTTTGTGGTTTACAGCGATGACGGGATTGTTCCAGGTATAATGGCGGATGTCTGGGTATGGAGTGGTGCTGACTATGGCCTAGAGGGTCCGGCTCTCCTCAATGGGGACTACATTGTGGACGATGCTCCGGAGGGCACGAAGGTCTTTGCCTGTGTCAGCGGCTCCGGGAGTGGCAACTATGTTGGCTGGGGTGTTTTTCTCGGCGTAAACCCGCAAACCCACCAGTGGGAGGTCGCGGACACCGTTGATCTCTCGAGATTCAGCAAGTTGGAGTTCTGGGTAAAGAGCGATGCCGACCTTAAGGTTGAGATTGAGCAGGTTCCGAGTGCCAGTCCGGAGAACAATCCGAGAGCATCGGGCAAAAAGTCGTCGGCCGTCCGCATAAGCTCCTACGGTTGGGACAGGACGAAGCCGAACGATTGGCAGAAGGTGAGCATACCTCTGACCGCCTTCAAGAATGTGGACTTGACAAGAATACGCTGTCCGTTCATGGCGACCGGTGAAGGGGCAAACAAGACATTTTACATAGATTACGTGGTCTGGGTTCCATAGAGCCGGCCGGTGTGGTCGATGCTGAGCGAGACGCCCGCTAAGCGTTCGATCAGCTGGAAACCCCTGATTGCAACGGTGATCTGCTTCGTCGCGGTTGTTGCGGCGGTGCTGGTCGTCCGCGGACCGGAGGAGAGAGAACAGGAGAACCTGCAGGTGCTAGAGAAGGGCGTGAGCAGCGGGCCCGTGAGGATAGAGAACGGCAGGCTGTACGTTGGAGGCAGCCCGTTCTTCATAAAGGGAATGGGTTACAATCCGATTCCGATAGGGCGGACTTACACCTACGATTTCACGGCCGATCCTGGAATCTACACGCGTGACTTGGCGATGCTTCGAGAGATGGGCGTGAACACGATAAGGATATGGAGAAAGGTTTCATCGAGGGGCTTTCTGGACGCGGCGTACAACAACGGGCACAACCCGATCTACATTATAATGGGGTTCCACGTTGAGCCCACCCTCGTGTCGGACCAGACCTACCGGAGGGCGGTTGTTAGGGACTTTAGAGATTACGTGCAGAGGTTCAAGGATCACCCGGCCGTTCTGATGTGGTGCGTCGGCAACGAGGTCGAGTTCGAGATCCAGAAGATGTGGCCGGGCGATGAAAGCAGGCTGAGGGACTGGTACACCCTCCTGGATGAGATGGCGAGGAAGGCCTTCGAGGTCGAGGGATCCGCCTATCACCCCGTGATCACATCCGCCTGCGAGATCTACTTCATCGGCGAGAGCTCGCTGGGATCCGATGACAACTCGCTAAAGTTTCTGGACGCCTGGGGAGCGACGATCTTCCGCGGTCGCTCTTTTGAAGGCGCCTTTGACCAGTTCAGGGAGAGGAGTTCAAAGCCGCTGGTCGTCACGGAGTTCGGGGTTGACGCGTGGGACAATGAGAGGGGGGCAGAGGATGAGGGAACTCAGGCGGAATGGGCTTCCGACCTTCTGGGCGAACTCTTTGAGGCCGGTGAGAGGGTTCTTGGGGGGTGCTACTTTGAGTGGACGGATGAGTGGCACAAGGCGGGCACCCCATCCGCGCACGATTTCGGGGGCTATGTCATGCCATCCTTCCCTGACGGCTTTGCGAACGAGGAATGGTTCGGGGTCTGCAGACTCATCGAGAACGCCTCCGGGGGTCCGGACATACTGCAGCCGAGGGCGGTTTATCAGGTCATAAAAAGCGCTTACACGCGGTCCTAGCGACTTGTTTTTCCTGATTCGGAGCTCACCAGTCCTCAACGGCCAAGTGCAGGATGAAGCTGTCTCCGACCGAGGCGCTTGACGTGGTGCCGACGGTTACCCTCAGGTATTTCGTTTCCCCGGGGCCGACCGTCAGCGGGTAGG
>CAZZKZ010000018.1:0-4002 GCA_964654915.1 Hadarchaeota archaeon (SeqCode) | reverse complement strand
GGTCTGCTCTCCACCGGGAGGAAAAGAAAGGCGGAGAGCTCCCGGGCCATCTCCTCCCCGCCGGCCGCGGCTTCTATGTGAGTCACACTGACTGGGGTTCTCCCTTTCCAGAGCCTGAAGCCCGTGAATTCTACCTCCATCTCCCTCCACAGGCCATTCCCAACCGGCATCATAAACCTCAGAAGGCCGGGTCTCCCCTCCCTGTTTTCAACGACGAGGATCGACCGGAGGCCGAAGCGGAGGGCCAGCGAAAACAAAAACCGGACGCTTTTGGTCCCGCGCGGAAGATAGCGGGCGCCGGGAAGAACTCGGGAAAACTCGCGCGCGATCAGCCTAGTCTGGCGGCTGGGTCTCCTAGAGGTCGTCAGAAGGATCATACGACCCGTCCATCAAACTCACGACCCGGCTGGCTGGTAGGCCTTGCCGGCGAACTTCGTGCCGCACCGCCTGCACTGCCATATCGCTGTGCTTACCCTCCTGGCCTTGACCGACCCGCAGCTGGGGCACTGGTAGGGCTTCGCCGCCTTCTCCGCCACCTCCGCGTACCTGCGCCTGAGCGTGAACCCGTACCTCGGGCCAAACTTTCCCGCAATCCCGACCTTCTTAGTCCTCTTTCTCGGCATCCTACGGACCTCCCGCCAGCCTCCTCAGCTCCTCCGATTTCTGCCTGGCCATCCGGAAGGCCCTCTCCACATCCTCGCGGGTAAGGCTCCCGCTCCCTCCCTTCTGCATGGCGCAGAGGGCCCCGTCCTCCGTGAAGGTCATCGTCAGCCTCGCGTCCATCACCTGCTCCTCCTCGAGGCACGGATCTACCAAGAGCTGTCCGTTTATCTTCGCCAGCGTCACTGCGACCGGGAACTTCCTGAGCGAAAAGCCGGGGAGCTTCCAGGCCTCATCCGCCGGCGGCTTAGTGTCGATGAGGGCTGAGAGTGCAGCCAGGGCCGAGGCGTCTATCAGATTCCCGTCGTGGTCGAGGACGTAGATGTCGATGAAAACCGTCCAGACCTCCTCGCCGGGTGTGATCGCCATCTTCTCGAGCTCTATGCACTTCGATTCCCTTATCCCCCTGTCCACGACTCTTGCCAGCTCGATTGCCTCCTCGCTCGGCGGTCCGGGCTCAAAGGTCGGAGAGGCCAGCGGCAGAAGCTCGGCGTTCACGACGAGAATACCCTCCTCCGGCTGGTCCGGGAAGGGCTCCCCCTTCTCTATCTTCACGCCGGCCATCACCTGCGTTCCGCCTATCTTCACCATCGCCGAGCCGTTTGCCGTCTTTATCAAACCCTTCTCCACCGTCACGGTCCTGAACTGATCAAACGCCCTACCGTCCACCCTCTTCCCCTGCTGGAGAAGATGGAGAATGTAGTCCCGTCTTATCCTCGAGATTACCTCCATTCCCTTCACCTCACCATGTACTTCTCCTTCAGGGCCTGCCTCTGGGCCTCATAAACCTTCTCGCATCCCCTGAAGGCCAGATCCAGAGCATGCCTGAATTCCTCCTCCGTGAAGTGCCCGTCCATCTGAAGGAGGGTAATCTCCTTCCTCCTCGCTATCATCGCCACCGGCATGTCCGTCTCCCCGAACTGGTCCTCCATCTTCGTCAGGTCCAGAACAACCGTGCCGTCTACCTTCCCTACGGCGATTGAAGAGACCAGATCCTTCATCGGGATTCCGGCATCGGCCAGCGCGACCGCCGCCGCATTTATCCCGGCAGTCCTAGTCCCGGCATCCGCCTGCAGAACCTCCACGAAGACATCTATGACTGCCCTCGGATAGTACTCCAGGAAGAGAACCGGCTCCAGGGCCTCCCTTATCACCTTAGATATCTCCATCGACCTCCTGTCCGGGCCCGGCCTTTTCCTCTCCTCGACCGAGAACGGGGCCATCATATACCTGCACCTGAGAATGCAGTGGTCCGGCTCCGCCTCGTGCTTCGGGTGCATTTCCCTCGGCCCGTAAACCGCAGCCAGCACCTTGTTGTTCCCGAGCTCAACATAAGCGGATCCATCCGCCCGCTGGAGCGGACCAGCAACTATCTTCAGCGACCTCATCTCGTCGGGCGCGCGCCCGTCCAGCCTTCGCCCGTCAACTATCAGTTTTTCCGGTCTGTTCATCCTTTAACCTCCCATCTTCAAGCATTAAACGTATTCGGTCGGTCAGTCCCGGGATGTGTGCCTCCCTCTCTATCCTCCGCAGGGCCTCCACTATCTTGGCGGTTTTTTCCGGGGTCTTCGCCCATACCACTATTCTCCCGTTCTGCCCGACGAAGAGCCTGCAACCCCCGATTTCCTGCAGGATCTTGAGCATCGACCCCCTCTTCCCCTTCACCCTCGGAATCTTCATGGGGGAGAGCTCGATCATCCTCCCGCCCTGCAACTTGCCCAGACCCGGACCTCCTCCCTCCAGCAGAACATACTTCCTCTCGTCGACAAGCTTGACCCGGAGAGCCACGACATCGCTGATTGTAAGGTGTCTGTGGAGGTCCTCCTTCGCGAGATCCACCTTCCTCTGGAGATAGTCCGAAACAAGAAGGTTTCCCGTGTAGGGCGAGTTTATGTCAACAAGCCATCCCCACGAATGAACATCTATAACCACGCCGATAACAACATCCCTCTCCTTTGGGATGTACCTCCCGTCCAGTGGAATCACCCTTATGCTGTTTTCCTCAACCTCGGCCAGTCCGACCACCGATGCGAAGATCTCCTCACCCTCCCTGTAGGCCCCATCCTTCACGGTGTACTTTCCCTCCGCGAGCTTCTGCCCGGGAATGACCAGCTCTCTGTTCTGTACGTAAATCATTCGACCACCTTCGTCTCCACCTCGCCCTTGGTTAGCTCGTTGAGCTTCTCGTAGACCTCCGCCTCTATGGCGGCTGGGATCTCCAGGATGACCGCCCACGAGCCGTCCTGAAGCCACTCCTCATTCTTCACCGTCCCCATCCTCCTCACAATGTGCACGGATTTGCCAACATACGCAGCCGGTATCTTCACCGCTATCTTTCTCGTCTCGAACTTCAGCGGGAGAACCGGGAGAAGGGCCTTGACGATTTTGGGTATCTGCTCCTCGGCGCTCTTGAACTCGTCTATCTGAATCTTTGCATCCCTCAGGGCGGCCTCTATCCTGGCCGGCGGGTGGGGTGTTCCGGTCTGCGGGTTTATCGCCCGCCTAGAAAGAATTGCGACTATCTGGCGGATCTTTTCCTCCCTCATCCTCCTCCGCTGCTCGGTCGTGAGCTGTATCTCACCGTTCTTCACGATCTGCTCGGCGACCCTGAAAACGTCGGATGTGCCGAAGACCTTGACAATGTTCTCCTCGGAGGCCGACTCTCCCCTGCGAGCATCCTTGAAAACCTTGTCTATTGCCAGCATCGCCCTGATGTCAACCTGCTTTCCCTCCCTGAGACTCATGGCTAGGTTCGGGTCCACCAGGACCTCAAAGTTCATCCCGCGGCTTGAAAACCTTGCTATTACGGCATCCTCAAGTTTCACCATAGATGAGCCTTCTACTCCTTGGGAGATTGTGATTTCTCAACCGCCTTCACATGCTTGGCGATCTCCGCCTGCGAGAGCTTTCTGAACTTGGCCGTCTCCACAGGTATAACCGCCATTTCGAGCTTTTCCGTTGAGAGAGGCGGTTCAACCACCCTTGCCAGAGCCTCGACGGACAGTCTGATTGCCTCATCCAGCCTGAGATTCGGATTGTACTTCTCCTCGAAGAAGTTGATGACGGTCTGGGCTTCCCTGCCCATGGCCTGACATTTGTAGGCGGCCACGACGCCGCTGGGGTCTGTCTCGTAAAGGCTCGGAACACCGTCGTCCACACCCCCTATAAGAAGCCTGACGCCGAAGGGGCGAACCCCACCGTGCTGCGTGTACAGCTGCTGGATGTCGCCGATCCTCTTGGCCAGCGCATAGACGGTTATCGGCTCGTCGTACCTCAGCCTGTTTATCTGGGCCTCCAATCTGGCCTGATCGATGAGGATGCGGCCGTCAGCTATGAGGCCCG
>CAZZKZ010000017.1:0-4193 GCA_964654915.1 Hadarchaeota archaeon (SeqCode) | reverse complement strand
CCCGGAAGTTAAGCCCGCCGGCGATCCGGATGGTACTGCGGTGCGCGAGCCCGCGGGAAGTCCGGACAGCTGCCAGCCACCTTTAAATCGCCTTGAACTTTTTAACGACCTTGGGCCTTACCTTCATGAAGAGCTTTCCCCTGCAGTGTGTGCAGCTCATGCGCTCGGGAAGCTTGTCGTAAAGCTTTCCGCACCTGTGGCATTTCCACATCCGAATCCCAACCTCTCTACTTCTGAAGAATTTAAAGGTTTGAGGTGGAGAGTTTAGACGGGCCCTGGTGGTGTAGCCGGGACTAACATGCAGGCCTGTCGAGCCTGCGCCCCGGGTTCAAATCCCGGCCAGGGCGCCAGCCATCAATCACGTTGCCTTTTTTATCTCCAAGATCTCCCTGTAGAGCTCCCTCAGAATCCCGTTGTAGTCTGCCTTCCCCTGCTCAACTAGGTCCATCAGCGATTCGAGCCTTCTCGTCGTTTCCTCGGAGGTATAGTTTTCAAAGTTCTGGTGCAGGTACGCATAGACCCTGAAGCCCAGACGTGTGCTGATTAGCCTGTTCCCCCGCTCGAAGGCGTACCCCCTCTCTAGGATCGTCGAGATTATCTTCGCGTATGTACTCGGCCTTCCTATGCCCCTTTCTCGCATCAGAGAGATCAGCTCACCCTGCGTGAAAGGTCTGGCGACCGGAACCGTGAGAAGCCTTGCGAATGTCACCGCGTACTCGCCCTCCTCGACCGGGTTTGCGATCTTTACGGGCAGGACCAAGTTGAAGCCCTCGGAGACAATGCTGACGGGGTTCTCCATGCTGGTCCTGTTTCCGTCCAGCTCGACGCTGAACTTCTGGTAAAGGAGTCTGACCTCCTTCATCTGGCTCGCGATGAAGCGCTTGAAGATCATGTCGTAGAGCTGGAGGTGGTCGGCGGTCAGCCTTTTCGGAAAGCGAAGGAGTCCGAGGGATATCATGTTCTTCAGCCTGACGACGTCCAGGGTTCTCGTCGGCCTTATGCACTCGTGGGCACCCTCCGCGGCATATCTGCGGGGGGAGAACAGGGACGGGTAATTTTCCTGGATGTATTCTCTGGCCACGCCTATGCCGGTAGCGGAGACAGTTGTCGCGTCAGTCCTGTGGTAGGTGCACAGACCCATCTCAAAAAGGTCCTGGGCGATCATCATTGTTTTTGAGGCCGGGAAGCCGAGCTTCGCCGAGGCATCCCTGAGCAGGGTGTCAGTGGTGTAGGGCGGGGGAGGGTTCAGAACGCGCTCCTCTGTCGTCAGACCTGTTATCCTGGCCCTGAGGCTCTTCAGCTGCCTTCTGAGCTGGTTGGGCGGGGAAGGCATGACCGGGTTTTCGATCGAGACCCTCAGGCCGTTTGAGAGGGTTGCGCAGAGAACCCTTTTCTTCCTGCGCGACTCGCTAACCCGTTCTATTATCCAGCCCAGGACGGGTGTCTGGACTCTTCCGGCGGACAGACCGTAGTTCCGGAAGCGCTGCCAGAGCTTCCGGCTCAGCTCGAACCCTATCCAGCGATCCTCGATGCGGCGGACGAGCTGGGCCTCGACCATTCTGAGGTTGATCCCCCGCCTTTCCTCTATGGCCTGCAGAAATGCCTTCTTGGTTATCTCGTGGAACTCCAGCCTCTCGATGCGCCTGTTCATGGGATGAAGCGAGCAGTAGATGTCGTAGGCTATCTTCTCTCCCTCGATGTCAGGGTCCGTGGCGACGAAGATGCAGTTGACCTCGAGGGCTATCTTCCTCATCGCCCTGACGAGCTCCTCCTTCGAGTAGAACTCCTGGCTCCCGCACTTTGGACAGGAGTTTGGCCCTGTGAACTGCTCGCCGCATTTCCGGCATTTCTTGATGAAGTCGTATATCGGGGTGAACCTTCCGTCCTCGATCCTGACACCGTGAAATCCCTCATCCAGAACAAGGTCGTAGATGTGACCCATGCTGGCAACGATGTTGAGCACGTATGCGCCTGTGCTCACCTCAAAGACCGTCACGTTTCCGACCTTCCTCTTGAACGGTCTTCCGAAGAACCTCGAGATTGTCCTCGCCTTGGTCGGGGATTCAACGACGAGCAGCGCGGTCTTGATAAAGTCCTTGATCCTCTTCGAGACCTTTCCCTCCCTCAGCTCGGCGATTATCCTCCGATCCTCGTCCACGCCCCTGAACCACCTCTCGGCGGCCTTCTGGCTGAACTCCACCGGGGAGAACTCGCCGAGCAAGAACTCGAGCTGTTTTCTGAGCGAGTGGAAAGCCTTCTCGTCGTCCACTATCAGGAAGCTCGCGCCCCTCGCTATTCCGCCGGCGAACATCCTTGAGGCTCTTCCGGAGGCCTGGACGTACGCAACTGGATCGGCCACTATGAGGAAGAACTCGCCGCCCTCCTGCTTCAGGGAAACCTCCCTGCTTCTGGAGATCTCCTCGATGACCTCCGGCGTTATTGCCTCCCTGAGGAAGATCCTAGCCTCGGACACGATGTTTTTGACGTGGTCTTCGAAGCCCTCGAGCTGCACGCCCTTTTCCAGCGCCTCCCTGACCTTCTCAACGGTTTCCCCGCTTACGGGCACGATCCTGCGGAGCGTGCTGATCAGCTGGCTGGCTCTGTCCTGCACCTCCGGTTTGAGAAACTCCCTTATGTTCTTGAGGAGCGTCAGAAGCTTGACGGGGTTGTGCTCGTCCCAGCTCAGCCTGATCTCCATCCTGGGGACACCGGTGAAGATCACGTACCTTATCCTTTCGGGCAGGTCTATGCCCCTGGCCAGCGGGCTCCTGAAGCTTGCCACGCCAACGAGGGCGTCGTACTCTCCGCTCTGGAACTTTTCAAGCATTTTATCGTCCATCTTCATGTAGGCGTGGGTCCTGACGCCGTGGGAGTTCAGGTATTCGCTGATTCTGGCCACGGCCTCCCTTCCGAGAACCGACGGCACGAAGATTAGGCAGCCCGCGCCGAACCTCTGGATGATCGAGAGGACCTGCTGCTCGGGGCTTGTCCCGGCGGGCAGGTAGAAGTCCTTGATGTTCCTGAGGAACTCCGGCTTGAAGCCTATCTGGAAGTCCAGAAGCTCCTCGAAGAGTTTTATTCGCTTTGTCCTCCTAGCCTTGACGGTTGCACCGGAAACAACGAGCAGGCCTATCCTGTTCTGTCGCCTGTAGTCCCTTATCCGGCTTCGGAGCATCTCTATCTCGGCTGAGATCTGGTCCGTGGGCCTCCCCATCTTCTCCAGACGGCTGGCCTCCCTCCGCAGCTCTATTATCCGGGAGGCCGAGGCGATCATCTCGTTGCTGAAGCCTAGAAGGCCCATGACCTTGTCTATGTTTTTGGAGGATCTGAGGAAGGAGTCCACGTCATCGACAAAGATAAAGTCGAAGGCCAAGCCCTCGATGACATCGAAGCGGTCGATCAGGAACCTTTCGGTTGTGACAAGGATCTCGAAATCACCTCTGGCCACCTTTTCCAGCGCCCTTCTTTTCTCGGAGCCGCTCATGCCGGCGTGGTAGCAGACGATCTTGGGCTTTATGCCGAGCCTGTCAGAGAATGTGCTGAGCCTGTCCGAGACCTGCTGGACCAAGAGGGCCGTAGGGACTATGATGTAGCTCCTCTTTCCCTTCGTTGAGAAGTAGAGGGCTGAGACTGTCCCGAGGACCGTTTTTCCGACTCCGGTCGGCGCAACTATCGAGAAGCTGCTGCCCATCAGGATCCTTCTGGCCCATGTCTCCTGAAGCGACCACATCCTCTGCCCCACGGTCTTCCTGAAGAAGAGCGAGAACTCCCTTAGCTCCTGGAGGAACACGAAGATCTCCCCTGCGAGGCGAAGCCTTCCCTGCTTCTTCAGGACACTCAGAAGGCGGCTCCAGCTTTTTACGGGCTCGAGGCTTTCAACGCACCTCTCGCACACGCCGCCCTGCAGGAGCCTTTCGTCAGAGATCGGGCCCCCGCAGTTCACGCACAGACCGTGGTAAATTCCCCGCATTCTCCGAACCTCCTCAGGCGGGGCATGCAACCGCGGGTCGAACTGTCATATCAACTGGAATATGCTCCGTCAAGCTTTATCGGTAGCGTCTGCGGCGGTGCCGCGGTTTCCGGCGCACCCCTCTGGCCGGGCGCAAGAACCTGAGGATGAGGAAAGCGGTGACCGCGGCCGCCGGCAGAAGAAGCGGCCAGATTGGGATCTCCTCCGGAAGAACAACCGTCAG
>CAZZKZ010000016.1:0-5585 GCA_964654915.1 Hadarchaeota archaeon (SeqCode) | reverse complement strand
GCTCCCTGCGGTGGGCCGTGTATATGGGCGGGCCCCGAGCTTGTCCCGATTCTGTTGGCTCCGGCGGCTATCATCCTCATCGCGTCCCTGAAGTTTCTTATTCCGCCGGAGGCCTTGACGCCAGTGCTCCTTCCGACCGTTCGCCTTATCAGGAAGACGTGCGGGACCGTAGCACCCATAGGACCGAAACCCGTGCTTGTTTTCACAAAGTGAGCTCCAGCATCCTTCACAAGCCTGCTGGCTCTCTCCGTCTGTTCGTAGGTTAGGAAGCACGTTTCGATTATAACTTTGACCACCCTGCCATCCGCGGCCCTCACAACGCCTTCTATCTCCCGCTTAACCTCCTCAAGCCTTCCGTCCCTGAATGCCCCGACGTTCATGACCATGTCTACCTCATCCGCTCCCATCCTGACGGCCCGCTCCGCCTCCTCAACCTTCATCTCCGCAGTTGTGAGACCGTGCGGAAATCCGACCACGCTGACCAGACCCACTCCCGTCCCGGCAAGCAGCCTGCGGCAGAGGGGGAGCCAGTAGGGATGAACGCAGACGCAGCGGAACCCGTATTCGGCGGCCTCCCTGCACAGCCTCTCTATGGCGGCCTTACCCTCGTGCGGCTGCAGGAGGGTTTGGTCGATCATCCCCGCGAGCTCTTCAGAGCTCATCCTCAACCGGCTCGCCCTCTTCTCGACCAGCCTTATGACCTCCATCGACAGACGCATCGTGCCCACTTCCTCTTCTCCTCGCGTGATTTAAACGCAGATGGCTGATCCGGCCTATCTGATCAGAGAAATGAAGTTCTTCAGGAGCCGCATGCCGTTTTCTCCGCTCTTCTCCGGGTGAAACTGCGTTCCGATTATGTTTTTGTGGGCGACTATCGCGGGG
This sequence comes from Hadarchaeota archaeon (SeqCode), assembly GCA_964654915.1. Classification (GTDB taxonomy): domain Archaea; phylum Hadarchaeota; class Hadarchaeia; order Hadarchaeales; family Hadarchaeaceae; genus JAVZGN01. The sequence goes on along the minus strand of CAZZKZ010000016.1, from coordinate 4,703 downwards.
AAGCTGACTCCGTACTCGGAGGTAGATATCACTATTTTCTCATCCTCCACCTCCGTGTAGTACGAGTGGACGAAGTAAACATAGGATCCGCTGGATATGTCGGCGACGATCGGGTGGTTCCTGCGCACCTCAATTGTGTTCCACCCGATGTGCGGTATCTTGACGCTTCTGGGCAGCCTCACCACCCTTCCCCTTAGCAGACCGAGACCGGGGGTTCCCCCCTCCTCGCTCCAGTCAAAGAGCAGCTGCATTCCCAAGCACACACCGAGAACCGGTTTGCCGGCCAGTATCTCCTCCAATACCTTCTCCCGCGGCATCTCGGCCAGGGCACTGCCGAAAGCACCGACGCCCGGAAGAACTATCGCGTCCGACTCCTCCAGCACCTTCGGGCTTCGTGTGATCTCGACGCGCGCGCCGAAGAGCTCCATCGACTTTCTGATGCTGTGAAGGTTTCCTACCCCGTAATCCACCACGGCCACTTTCACTTTCTCACAGCCTGACCGGTATGCCCCTTTCCCTCAGATAATGCTTCACCTCTTCAACCGTGTACCTGCCGAAGTGAAAGATGCTTGCCGCCAGCGCCGCGTCCGCCCCCGTTTTCACAAAGACCTCGTAAATGTGCTCAACTTCTCCGGCCCCGCCGGATGCTATGACAGGTATGCCCACTGCCTCGCATACGGTCTTCGTGAGCGGGATATCGTACCCCTGTTGCGTTCCGTCGGCGTCCATGCTGGTCAGCAGGATCTCCCCCGCCCCCAGCTCCTCAACCCTCCTGGCCCACTCAACAGCGTCCAGACCGGTCGGCTTCCTTCCGCCGTACGTGTAGACCTCCCATTTTTCAGGCCCCACGGATTTTGCATCTATCGCGACCACTATGCACTGGCTCCCGAACCTCTGGGAGGCCTGCCTGACGAGCTGGGGATTTTCCACGGCCGCCGTGTTTATCGCTATCTTGTCGGCGCCGCTCCGGAGCATGCGCTCGATGTCTGAGAGGGACCTCATCCCGCCGCCGACCGTCAGCGGGATGAAGAGATTCTCGGCGGTTTTCCTCACGACATCGAACATCGCCTCCCTTCCCTCGGGTGAGGCGCCCACATCCAAGAAGACTATTTCATCGGCGCCCTGCTGCTCATAGACCTTCGCCAGCTCCGCCGGATCCCCGGCATCCCTGAGATTCTGAAACTTCACTCCCTTGACCACTCTCCCCCGGTTGACGTCCAAGCACGGGATTATTCTTTTGGTCAGCATCTTACCGGAGAAATGATGGATATGCCGGCTTTTTATCATAACGCTGGGGATGTGCCCCTCAGCTCGCCCGTCATTCTAATCATCGGGTACTCAGGTGATGTCGTAACATCATCGGGGCAATTATACACTCGCGTCCGAGTGGTTTATCCTTTTCGGTTGCTCGGGCCATCGACTGGTATGTCACCCCGGCCGGACCAGTAAGATATTTAAAACACCACGGCATATGCACGAGTAGAAAACAGAGGAGGCGAAAAGATGGCTGAGAAGACTGGGGAAAATGTGGTCTTCATCGGAACGAAACCAGTGATGAACTACGTGCTAGCGGCAATCACCCAGTTCAACGAGGGCGCCAATTCGGTGGTTCTCAAGGCACGAGGTAAGGCGATCAGCAGAGCCGTTGACGTCGCAGAGATCCTCAGAAACCGCTTCATGCAGAACCTCGCCGTTCAGAACATAAGCATCGGAACCGAACAGGTTCAGGGAGAGAGCGGCACGGCCAATGTTTCCACGATTGAAATCACCTTGAGCAAAACATAGGCCCGTGCCCCCCTTTTTATTTTTTTAGATCATTAATTGTTTGAGAACCATGGACGAGCTGGGAGACCTGCAAAGGACACATATGGCAGCCGATGTGACGGCGGATTCCGCCGGAGTGAAGGTTGTCCTGATGGGGTTTGTCGAAAATGTGAGGGACCTCGGAGGAATAAAGTTCTTCATCCTCCGCGACTTCAGCGGAAGCGTTCAGATAACGATGCCTAAACAGAAGGTGAGCGAGTCTTTGCTCTCCAAGGCATCCGCACTAACCCCCGAGTCATGCGTCGCCGTGGTGGGAACCGTTGTCAGGGCACGCCAGGCGCCCCGGGGAGTGGAGGTCATACCGTCCGAGATCCGGATCCTGAATCTGGCGGAAACACCCCTGCCGCTGGATGTAACGGGAAAGGTGAAGGCCAACCTAGACACGAGGCTCGATGCCCGGGCGATGGACCTGAGGCGCCAGGAGGTTCTCGCGATCTTCAAAATCAGGCACCACGCTCTTCAGGCCATCAGAGAGCGCTTGCTGTCGCTGGGCTTCATCGAGGTTCACACGCCGAAAATAGTTGCAACGGCGACCGAAAGCGGTGCGGCCCTCTTTCCCGTCACCTACTTTGACCAAGAGGCCTTCCTGAGCCAGAGCCCTCAGCTCTACAAGGAGGTTCTGACCGGGGCCTTTGAGAAGGTTTTCGAGGTCGGACCGATATTCAGGGCCGAGGAACACGACACTCCGCGGCACCTGAACGAGGCAACTTCCGTGGATATAGAAATGGCATACGCCAGGGCCGAGGATGTGATGAAGGTTCTCGAGGATGTCCTAGTTGCGGCATTCTCCAGAGTTTCCGAGAGATGCCGGGAGGAGTTGAGAATTCTTGACAGAGATTTGGAAGTCCCGAAGACCCCCTTCCCCCGGTTAACCTACTCCGAGGTCCTTCAGAAACTGGACGAGGCCGGTCTGCACATTGCGTGGGGTGAGGACATTCCCACACAGGCAGAGAAAAAGCTGGCGGAGATGCTGCCGGGACCTTACTTCATAACCGACTGGCCGCTCAAGATAAAGCCCTTCTACACGATGCCGAAGCCTGGTATGCCGGAGCTGGCCGAGGCTTTCGATTTGATGTACGGAAGCCTGGAGCTGGCCTCCGGGGGAACTAGGATACACCAGCATGAGCTGCTGGTCGAGCGGCTGAAGGCGAACAGACTTAACCCGGAGAGCTTCAAATATCACCTTTTGCCATTCAGGTACGGGCTGCCGCCGCACGCCGGCTGGGGTCTCGGACTGGACAGGCTGACCATGGTGCTCACGGGTGCTGACAACATCAGAGAGTGTGTGCTTTTCCCAAGAGACAAGAGAAGGCTCGTCCCCTAGATGAACATATCAAGTCCGGATTTCCTCGGCAGCTCGACAACCGTTATCCCGCCGTTCGCTGGCAGGGAAACGTTCGCCACGAGTGTTCGCCCGAACTCGGCCCTGAGCCTTCTGGCCCTGTGCCCGTGCCCGTGGAACCACACGTCGGGCTGTCTCTTCCTTATCACTTCCTCCATCCTCCGGCAGCCCATCTCCGGGAAGGCCTCCTGATCCTCGCCCTCCAGGGTTGCATACGTTGGAGAGTAGTGCGTGACAACGAGTTTCAGATCTGCCCTGGCCCCGGCAAGCAGCCTGTCCATCAGCTCGACCCGGCCACGGTAAACCTCCAGTATACCCGGTATGTTTTTGGCCTGCCAGTAAGTCGGTCTATCGAGCGCGCCCCTCGAGCCGACTATGAAGATCCTCAGTCCGGCTATTTCCACCGTTGCCGAGCTGTCGTTGAGCCAGACGATATCTCCGTGTTCCACCAGTTCTTTCTCCACCTGCTCGTACTCCTCGTTTCCGAAGCAGGCAAATACTGGCCCCTTGTAAAACCTTCTCGTCTCCTCTATCACCCTCACAATCTGAGAGTGATCCCCCTTTAGGATCATGTCACCTGCGAAGAGCAGGAGGTGCAGATCGCCGGCGGCACTTATCGCACGCCCAAAGTCATCAAGATACTTCGGAGCGTGCACATCAGAGACCGCTCCAACCCGAAGCATGGGACGACCTCTCAGAAAAGACCGCGCAGCTTGAAAAGCAGCTTCGGATCTGCCTTTACGACTGCCTTTATGAGGTCTGTGAGACTTATCCTGTCAAAGTCCACCTTGCTCACGGCCGAAGCCAGCTTGTCCAGCTCCTCGTCCGAGAGCGAGAGCAGGACCTCCTTGGCTTTTAGATACCTCTGCAGGCGCTCGCCGAAAGACCCCTTCCACCTCTTCTCGTACTCTCTCAGCCTTTTCTCCGAAATGTCTCCGTCCTTTATGGCTCTGGCCGCGACCTCTCCCGCAATGGTTCCGGCTCTCATGGATGAGTCTATCCCGCCACCCGTCAGAGGATTGACCTGCCTCGCTGCATCGCCGACAACCACAACGTTCGACTTCACCGTCTGCTTCATCGGGCCGCAGACCGGCACGGCGCCGGCGTTTATCTCCACAACCTTGCCGCGGGCGAGGTTCGGCATCTTCTCGACAAATCGCTTGAGATATTCGATTGGGGGCATTTCGGCCCTGCTCGCCAGAACGCCTATTCCGACGTTTGCGTAGCCCTCACCCTTCGGGAAGACCCAGGCGTATCCGCCCGGGGCCAGCTTGTTCCCGAGGTAGAACTCTAGCATTCTGGTCGACTCCAGCTTCACGCCAACCATCTGGAACTGAGCACATGTGTCCAGATCCGCCGGCGTCAATGTGCTTTTGATTCCGATCCACCTCGCAATCCTCGATCCCACGCCGTCGGCCGCAATCAGGACCTTGCATCTCACCTTCACAGCTCCACCGATGCCCGCGCCGGCCACTGCCGCGGCCTTCCCCCCCTCCACGACCACCTCGTTCACTCACGTTCCTACAACTAACATGCC
>CAZZKZ010000015.1:0-1903 GCA_964654915.1 Hadarchaeota archaeon (SeqCode) | reverse complement strand
AGGTTCTCGAGGTAGTCCGGATAGTTGTCGTCGGGCAGGTTGACGCTCAGGTTCGTCAGGGTGATGTCGTTCGCGCTGTCTAGGTTTATCGCGACTAGGACGACATCGTTGAAGAACTTTCTCTCGAAGACGTAGACCTTTTCTCCCACATAAACCGTGGAGATTATGCCGTACCTCAGGGCCGGGTTGAGCCTGCGGAGCTCCGCGAGCCTCCGCACGACCCTGTAGTAGGTCGTCGAGGTGTCGAAGGATGCCATCATGCCGCGGCAGTAGGGATCACCGCCGATTTCTCCGTGCTCGTTCACGTTGTCGTTGTACATGTATTGCTCCTCGCCGTAGTAGACAAGCGGGATTCCCGGGATTGTGAGCACGAGGCCTATCGCGAGCTCGGAGTCCCTCGTGCTCTTGTTCATCGAGCGGAACCTGCTCCAGTCGTGGAGGGCAACGGCGTTGACCACCTTCAGGTTCCACAGGATGTCCGACACTGGGTACGAGAACTGTCTCTTTATGGCGGCGTCGAGATCGTACATGTTCTTCGACTTCCAGCCGAAGACGTCGCGGATGGTGAACGCCAAGGCAGTGTTGATCATGTGCATTCCGCAGTTGTTATCGAACTGGCAGACGTCCCAGTAGGTTTCGTCCCAGAAGCCGACGACCGACTCGTGCATTATGTAAATGTTTTCCCAGCCGGAGTAGACGTAGTCGGCGAGGGTCTTCAGCCAAGCGGGATCCATGTGCTTTGCGGCGTCTATCCTCAGACCGCCGATCCCGGCGTCAAGGAAGAGCTTGAGGGCCTCCTTCAGGTAGTTGTCGACCCTCGGGTTGAGCTGGTTCAAGTCGGCCAGCTGCAGCAGGTTTCTGTATCTGATGTTCCACCTGTCGTTCTGGTTTGCCATGTCCATGTCCCCGTTGTGCCTGAAGACGTTCTCCCAGCTCCATGTAAACTCGTTGAAGTTTCTCCTCACGGCGGTGACGTTCAGGCTCCTCTCCCAGCAATATGCAGTTCCTCCACCGCTCTCTATCCTCCATTGGACGTCGACGGTGTGGGTTCCGGGGCCGACGGGAACTGCTGCAACGAGCTTGAAGTTAGTGTCCTGGCTAGCGATTGCCATCCGGCTGTATCCGACAGCCACGGGGACGCCGCCTACCCTCACCATAAACTGCGGTTTGGCTCCCGATGCGGTATTGTTGAAATTGGCGTGGAAGTTTATCAACAGAACCGCATTTTCCGGAACCGAAACCGAGAGCGAAGCATTGTCTGGAAGAGAGACCCAAGTTGAACTTGTCGTGCTGACGGTCGATGTTCCTCTGTTGTCCCAGACGGAGAGAACTCTTGCCGGAATTGCGACGACGTTGAGACTCCTCTCCCAGACCCACACCGTGCCCGAGCCAGCACCGCGCCTCCACTGAGCCTTCACAGTGTATGTCCCGGGGGTAACGAGATATGCTCTGGTAAGTGAAAGTGTGGTATCCTGGCTGGCGATTGCCATGTGGCTCTGACTGATAGCAGCCTGAGTTCCGTCGACCATTATGCGGAACTGCGGCTTGTCTCCCGCAACCGTGGAGTTGTTCGCAACGTGGAAGTTTATGAGCAGGTAGGAGTTTTCCGTAACTGTAAGGGTGGAGATCATCCCGGGCAGGTCAGCCCAAGCCGTCGAGCTGGTTGAAACGGCATCGGTGGCCCTGTTGTCCCTCACCACCCAGCTGGCGGGAACAACGGCAACGCTTAGGCTCCTCTCCCAGCAATACAGCGTCCCGCTTCCGGATGCGCGCCTCCACTGGGACTTCACCGTGTATGTTCCCGGGGTCACGAAGTAGGCCCGGGGCAGCGAGACGGTCGTGTCTTGGCTTGCCATTCCCATCCGGCCTCATCCAGCTGCCCCAACCGCCCGTTCGATCAAAA
>CAZZKZ010000014.1:0-12747 GCA_964654915.1 Hadarchaeota archaeon (SeqCode) | reverse complement strand
GGCTGCCGGAGAGCCCGATGGCGCCGAAAACCCCCGAGGTGATTCCGTCCAGGTGCAACTCTTGCGGGCTCTGCGAGCAGCAGTGCCCGACGTCCGCCATGCGGCTATCCGGGAGGGGGGTAAGGATCGATGCGGCGAGGTGCGACGGCTGCGGGCTCTGCGTGACCGTGTGTCCGGTCAGGGCCATAAAGTGGTGACTCGCTCCCAAAATTTTTTAGAAGAACAGCATCAGTTTTGAAGGGGTCGGGGAAGCATGGGCGAGGAAATGAGGATATGGCAGATAAAGCACAACGGGGTGCTCATCCCGGAGTATAAACCGGCCGGCCTGTCGGTCAGGTTCAGGGGGACCGAGATAAAGCTCACGCCCGAGCAGGAGGAGATGGCGGTGGCTTGGGCGAAAAAGATGGACAGCGAGCAGGCGAAGGACCCCGTCTTCGTGAAGAACTTCTTCAGGGACTTCTGCAGGGCGCTCGGGGTGGAGGAGACCTGCGGCCCCGAGGACTTCGATTTCTCTGAGGTGAGGCGATTCGTTGAGGAGTCAAAGAACATCAGCGAAGAGGAGAAGAAGAGGCTGGCCGAGGAGCGCCGCAGGCTCAGGGAGGAAAACAGGGCGAAGTACGGGTACGCGATAATAAACGGGGAGCAGGTGGAGATAGCGAACTACATGGTGGAGCCCCCCTGCATATTCGTGGGCAGGGGAAAGCATCCGCTCAGGGGAAGGTGGAAGCCGCGCATCCGCTACTCGGACATCATCCTCAACCTGTCCGAGGATGCCCCGACCCCTCCGACGCCGACCGGGGAGCCCTGGGGAGGCAGGGTCTTCGACCCATCGGCTCTGTGGATAGCCAAGTGGAGGGACAAGCTCACGGAGAAGATGAAGTACGTTTGGATAGCCGAGAACGCGAAACTCAGGCAGATGAGGGAGAAGGAGAAGTACGACACGGCCAGGAGGCTGGACGAGTACATAGAGAGGGTAAGAAAGCACATATGGGAGAACCTCAAGTCGCAAGACGAGCTGAGGAGGAAGGTGGCGACCGTTGCCTACCTGATCGATGTCCTCAAGCTGAGGGTCGGGGATGAGAAGGACAAGGATGAGGCGGACACAGTTGGTGCGACGACCCTGAGGGGATCGCACGTCAAGATAAACTCCGACGGGACGGTCGTCTTTGACTTTCTCGGGAAGGACTCCGTCAGGTGGGTGAAGAAGGTGAAGCTCCCGCCGGAGGTCGTCGATAACCTGCGGTCGTTCATCAGAGGACCGAGGGACCAGATATTTGACGGCGTGAGGTCCGAGCTGGTCAACGAGTTCCTTGGCGAGGTCATGCCGGGTCTGACGGCAAAGGTCTTCAGGACGTACCATGCCACAAAGATTGTCGAGGAGTACCTCAGCAGGAACAGGGTTGACCCGGGGTCGCCGGAAATTGAAAAGAAGTACGTTGGGAGCTTGGCCAACCTCGAGGCGGCCATCGCGTGTAACCACAAGCGGAAGCTTCCCAAGAACTGGAGGGAGTCCATGCTTAGGAAGGAGGAGAGGGTCAGGAAGCTGAAGGAATCGCTCGAGCTGCTGAGGCGGAGGATGGCTGAGGCCCTTGAGAAGCTGGAGGAGAAATTCAGGCTCGAGAAGGAGAGACGCGAGAGGAGGATTCAGGAGCTGACGGAGAGACTGACGAAGAGCAAGCGGAAGGGGGAGATCAGGAAGAGGTTGAAGGCGGAGAGGATGAAACTCAGGGAGGCTGCCAGGAGGTACAGGGAGAAGAAAAATAGGCTTCTGGAGACCTACGGGCAGAGGATAAAGCGGATGGAGGAGAGGATAAGGGACGCGGAGATAAAGCTTATTCTGGCGAGGAAGACGAGGGACTACAACCTCGGAACCTCTCTCAAGAGCTACATAGACCCGAGGGTCTACGCCAGCTGGGCGAGGAAGCTCGGGTACGACTGGAAGCAGCTCTACCCGAAGAGCCTCCACAAAAAGTTCTCTTGGGTGGATGAGGAGCTTGGGTGAGGGGCGGCCCCGGCTGGTTGTTCTTGACCTCGGGGAGTGCGACCCGAAGAGGTGCTCGGCGAGGAAGCTGCAGAGGGAGGGTCTGGCCGAGCTCGTGAGGGACGCTCGGAGGCTGCCGGCCGGGATCTTGCTCGACCCGACCGCGCCGAAGGCCCTCTCGAGGGAGGACCTGCTGGTCGCCCGGAGGCGGGGGATAATCGCCGTCGACTGCTCGTGGAAAAAGCTGCAGGGCTTCCGTGCGCTCTGGAGAGGCAGGATTCCTAGGGCGCTGCCTTACCTGGTCGCCGCGAACCCCGTCAACTACGGAAGGCCGACCATTCTGAGCACGGCGGAGGCCTTCGCCGCCGCGCTGTACATCCTGGGGATGCCGGAGGAAGCACGGAGGATCATGGACGTTTTCAAGTGGGGGCCGGCCTTCATCGAGCTCAACAGGGAGAGGCTTGAGGCGTACATGAGGGCGGTGAGCAGCGAGGAGATCGTCAGGATTCAGAGGGAGCTGATGGGGTGCGGGGAGGGTTTGACCTTTTAAACCCTCCGGCCCTACTGATTTCTGATGAGGGACAGGGAAAGGATGCCGGCGAGCGGGGCCGGGCTGATAAGGTACTTCGAGGAGGAGGGCTTCGGGGTAAAGGTTGACCCCAAAAAGATGATCTACTTCACGGTCGGTGTGATAATCTTCATGATTGCCCTCCACATCTTCGGGCCGGCCATCTAGTAGGTCCCGGTCTTCGCCATCCACTCAAGTCTCTTTATCCTTTCATCCGTCGGCGGGTGGGTTGAGAACAAGTATCTGATGGATGACCCGCTGAAGGGATTCACGATGAAGAGGTTGGCGGTGGACGGGTTGCCCTGCTGGAGCGGGCGGTTCATCACGCTGTTCTGAATCTTGCGGAGGGCGCTGGCGAGGGCCAGGGGCTTCTTGGAGATGGAGGCCCCGGTGGCGTCTGCCCCGTATTCCCTCCCGCGGGAGATGGCCAGCCTGACGAGCATGGCGGCGAACGGGATGACCGGCAGTAGAAGCAGGGCGAACACTGAGACATCCCTGTCCCTGCGGCCGCCGGCGAAGAAGGCGAAGTACATGGCGTAGGTTATCGCCGCCCCTATCACCGCCGCGATCGTGTTTATCAGCATGTCCCTGTTCTTCACGTGGGCGATCTCGTGGGCCAAGACGCCCTCCAGCTCCTCGTCGCTCAGGAGGTCAAGGGCTCCCTTCGTGACAGCCACGACCGAGCGGGAGGGCGACCTCCCCGTGGCAAAGGCGTTGGGGACATCGGTCGGGATGATGGCCACCTTCGGCTTCGGTATGCCCGCTTTCTTTGACAGCCGCTCGACGATCCTGTGAAGCGTCGGGGCCTCCTCCTCGCTCACAACCCTGGCCCTGTACATCGCAAGAACCCACCTGTCGGCGAAGAAGTACATGAGCAGGTTGAGGGTCATGGCCATCATGAGCGCGAAGGTCAGGGTGCTGGTCATGGGCAATCCGGTCAGGTAGCCCACCACACCGCCAATCAGCATGAGGAGTCCCGTCAGAATCCCCATCAGCAGCATCGTTCTTGCCAGGCCGCTCATCATTATCATCATTTGGCTTGTGGGAGGTATAAAAAAGGTTCTCCCGAATGCTCATTTTTGTACATGGAGATGTGTGCTTAAAAGACGAGGACACACGATCAGATGACCCCGGTGGCCCGGGCCAGCCGCTCGGCGGCCTTCCTGCTCAGCCCCTTCCCGAGAACGGTGTACCTGTCGGGGCGGATCCTGTGGGCGATGGTCAGGGCCTTCACGATGTAACGGGCGGAAATTCCCAGCTCCCCCGCCGTGGTGGGAGCGCCGATCGTCCGAAGGGCACTCCTCAGGGCCTCCCAGTCCTCACCCTGAAGGTAGGCCATCATTATTGCTCCGACCCCGCACTGCTCGCCGTGGAGGGCCGGCCGCGGGGCGATCATGTCCAGGGCGTGGCTGAACATGTGCTCCGACCCGCTGGCGGGCCTGCTGCTTCCGGCTATCGCCATCGCCACCCCGCTCGAGATGAGGGACTTGACGACCTTCCTCACGCTCTCCTCCGTGTACCTCCTGATCACCGCGGCGTTCTCGAGAATGAGCTGGGCGCTCACGAGAGAGAGCGTCGCCGCGTACTCGCTGTAAGGCTCCCCCTTCAGGTCTCTGGCCAGCTGCCAGTCCCTGACGGCGGTTATGTTCGCGATGAGGTCACCGCATCCAGCCGCCAGTAGCCTGTAGGGGGCCTTCCTTATGATCGAGGTGTCGGCGATTATGGCGATGGGGGCGTGGGTCTGGATGGAGACCGGGCTTTTTTTCCCCCTGACCGACGCGCGGGAGGAGGCTATCCCGTCGTGCGAGGCGGCGGTCGGAACGGAGATGAAGGGCTTGCCGTCATAGAAGGAGGCGAGCTTCGCGACATCTATCGGCCTGCCCCCTCCGACCCCGACGAGGAAGGAGGCCCCCCTTGAGGAGGACCTCACCTTCTCAACCGTCTCCACGCTGGCCTCGGAAATCAGGATTTTTGAGGTTTTTATCCCATCTCTGAGGAGGTCGCGCTCTACCCTGCGTCCGGCTATCCCATAGGTCGTCCCGTCGGCGATGATCAGGGCCGACCCGCCGAGGCCAAGGGACTCGCAGACCTCGGGGAGCTTCGAGAGAACGCCGCGTCCGACCCAGACCTCCCTGGGCAGCTGTATTCGCTTGGGCTCTTTCATCCGACCAAACTTTGCGGCTGGGAGAATAAAAGCGGTTTGAGGGCACCTCCCAGCAAGACTTTTAAGAGTGGACGGAAGAGATGATTGGTTGCTTCTATGATTGAGAGCAAGCTGAAGCGCCTAGAGGGAACCACAACGGTCGGCGTCGTGTGCTCCGACGGGGTGGTTCTGGCAACGGACAGCAGGGCCACGGCGGGCTATCTCGTGGCGAGCAAGATGGCCAGGAAGATTTACAGGATCACCGACCGCATAGCCTTCACGACGGCCGGGGGCGTGGCGGACACGGAGAAGCTGGTCGAGTGGCTCAGGGCGGAGAGCGGCTACTACAGCATGAGCGTTGGGAGACCGATGAGCGTGCTGGCGTGCGCGCGCCTTCTGGCGAACATTATGAACGCATACTCCGCTTACTATCCGTTCATCGCGAATATTCTGGTGGGCGGGGTTGACGGATCCGGACCGCAGATCTACTTCCTGGACATAGATGGAGGGATGACGAGGGAGACGATGGCGGCGACCGGCTCCGGCTCACCCGTGGCCTACGGGGTCCTCGAGAATGAGGTGAGGGAGGGGATGAGGGTCAGCGAGGTCCTCCCGGTGGCGGTCAGGGCTGTGAGGACCGCGATGAAGAGGGACGTGGCGACGGGGAACTCTGTGATGGCGGCGACCATCACTGAAAAGGAGGGCTACCGGGAGCTCCGGCCCGAGGAGATTTCCAAATTGCTCGCGTAGGTAAGTCAAGATGAAGTCCAAAACGCATGAGGAGAAGCCGAAGCTACTTGAGGAGATAAAGAGGGTTGTTCAGGAGGAGAGCCCGTTCGGGTCCTCGGTAACGGATGTGGATTTCGAGGGGCCGAAGGTCGTCCTCTACTGCAGGGATCTGGCGCCGATAGCCCAGGATGGGGAGGCGATAAAGGAGCTGGCCAAGCGCCTGCGCAAGCGCATCATCCTCAGGCCACACCCCGATCTCCTCGTCCCGAAGGAGGAGGCGGAGAGGATCATAAGGGAGGTCATACCAGAGGAGGCCGGGCTGGAGAACGTCATCTTCAGCGAGGATGTCGGGGAGGTGGTCATAGAGGTCAAAAAGCCCGGCGTCGCCGTCGGGAAGGACGGGGCCACTCTGAGGGAGCTCATGTACAGGATAGGGTGGACGCCCAGGGTGGTCAGAGCTCCGCCGGTCAGGTCCGACCTCGTGAGGAACATCATGCTCTCGATGATTCAGGCCGGGGCAAGCAGGAGGGACATCCTGAGGGAGATCGGCCGCAGGATCTACAGGGATAGGAAGGCGACGGAGGAGTGGGTGAGGGTGGTCTCGCTCGGCGGGGCGAGGGAGGTCGGCAGGTCCTGCTTCCTCCTGCAGACCGCAGAGAGCAGCGTGATGGTGGACTGCGGGATAAACGTGGCGTCGGAGGAGAGGGCCTTCCCGTACGTCAATCTGCCCGAGGCCGACCTAGACAGGCTTGACGCGGTTGTGATAAGCCACGCGCACCTCGACCACTGCGGGTACCTTCCCGTCCTCTTCAACATGGGGTACAGGGGACCGGTTTACTGCACGGCTCCGACGAGGGACCTGGCCGTTCTCCTCATGCTCGACTTCCTTGAGGTGGTGGAGAGGGAGAACAAGGAGGCGCCCTACGACAAGCGGGACATCTCAAAGTTCCTCGCCCACACGATCACCCTCGACTACGGGGATGTGACGGACATCTCGCCCGACATCCGGGTGACCCTGCAGAACGCCGGGCACATCCTCGGATCGGCGGTTGTCCACTTCCACATAGGGGATGGGCTGCACAACGTCGTGTACACCGGGGACATAAAGTTCGACAAGACGAGGCTGTTCTCGCCGGCTGTCTACAGCTTTCCAAGGGCGGAGACCGTCATAATCGAGAGCACGTACGGCGGACCGCAGGACATCATGCCGAGGAGGGAGGAGTCGGAGGAGGAATTCATAAAGACCGTTCTGCAGACGGTGGAGAGGGGAGGGAAGGTCCTCGTCCCGGCCTTCTCGGTCGGAAGGTCCCAGGAGATAATGGTCATCCTGGATGAGTACGCCAGACGGGGCGTGATAAGGGACGTGCCCGTCTATCTGGATGGGATGATCTGGGAGGCGACGACGATTCACACGGCATATCCGGAGTACCTGTCGAAGGAGCTGCGCGAGCTCATCTTCAGGGAGGAGGCGAACCCGCTGACCTCCGACCTGTTCATAAAGGTCAGGAACCCTGACGAGCGGGAGCAGGTGATAGAGGGACCGCCCTGCGTGATAGTCTCGACCTCGGGGATGATGACGGGCGGGCCCGTGATGGAGTATTTCAAGAGGCTTGCGCCGGACCCGAAGAACACGCTGGTCTTCGTCGGCTACCAGTCGGAGGGGTCGCTGGGCAGGCGGATTCAGAAGGGATGGAAGGAGATCCCGGTGGTTGAGGAGGGGAAGATAAAGGAGATCAGGGTCGAGATGGAGGTGAAGACGATTGAGGGGTTCAGCGGTCACTCGGACAGAAATCAGCTGCTGAACTACCTCAGGCGGATCACCCCCAAGCCGACAAGGGTGATATGCGTTCACGGGGAGGAGAGCAAGTGCATGGCTCTGGCCAGCGCGATCTACAGAACCTTCCACGTGGAGTCGAAGGTTCCGATGAACCTTGAGGCGATCAGGGTCTACTGAGCTTCAGCGGGGACCTCCTGGCCCCGGGGTGGACGATGGCGCTGAGGCCGCGCTCGTCCCAGATGATGATGGTCGCTTTCCTCTTCCCCTCCTTTATCTCCTCGATCATCCTGAGCTTTTCCTCCCCGGCCTTTCTCCTGTCCTCCGGGGCGTCGGCCATGGCCGCGAGGATGGCGTCGGCCACCCTGTTGAGGACGCCCTCTATGTTTGAGATGAAGCCCTGGCTGCAGGGGCCGGGGTTGATGGAAACGCCGAGGGTCGGGATCTCTATCACGCCGGTGCTGGAGCGGACGACCCTGACGGTCATGTCGTCGGCCGAGCTTATCTCGAACTCGTAGCGGGCCGGCTCCCTCTCCTCCGTGTGCATTACGTCGGAATGTCTGAAGCCGCAGGACGTGCAGTAGATGAGGCTCTCGATCGTTTCACCGAAGTAAGGGATGTCGTGAATCCTTCCCGTGAAGTGGCAGGTCCCCTCGCTTCCGCAGACGGGGCATCTCTCGATGTGCGTCCGGAATTCCCTCATTGCACGCCGGCCTGGACTTCCTTCCTCGACAGAAGCTTCACGAAACGCGGGGTCATTATTATCTTCGTGTCAGTGATTTTGCCGATGTCGCCGCCGATCCTCCTGGAGGCCTCCTTCAGCTCCTCGATGGCCTGCTTGAGCTCCTCCGGGTTCTTCTGCATGATGTCGGAGATGTCGATGATCATGATGTTCCCGTTGGAGATCTCCTCGCTTATCTTCACAACATCGGCGATGCCGGTCAGGTCCACGCTTTTGACGTAGACTGCCTCCAGTTCGGGACCTGAGATGGTCGAGGAGGTCTCGACCTCGGCCAGCGGAACATCGCCCCCCGCTAACAGGGTCTCCTCCCTCTTTTTCTTTCCGAATAGCTTGTCGAATATGGCCAGGGTCTCACCTTTCTCCATTCATCTTGCTGCTTTTAAGCATTGACGGATGGACGCTTTTCATCATCTCCCAGAAATCGTCGCCGACGTGGTGAAGGTTCTGGATGACCTTTCCGCTCCTCCCCACGGCCTCGGCGGAGGGGACGAGGGCCTTCCCGACGGCCAGGGGCTTCGCGTGTCTCTCGTCCAAGACGAGGACGAGGTCGCCCGCTGAGAATTCGGTTGCTGATTTTACCCCCCTGCCCATTATGTCGGCGCCCCTGCAGATCGGGGCTACGGCGCCCATGTCGACGATCGCCCGCGGTCTTACGACGGACTCCGCGATCGGCAGAACCGGAACCGGATCCGGACCGGACAGGATCAGGATGGGTCTCCCGGAGGAGAGAATCAGCTTGCCGCTTCTGGTTTCCCACACCTCGAGATCCCTGGAGAGGAGGTCGGCCAGCTCCGGGAGCCTTTCCCTCACGAGGCTGGAGAGCTCGCGCGCCCTGTCCTTCCGGAGGCGGTATCTTTTGGCCTGCTCCACGCTTGAGGGTTTGCTTCCGGGTGCTTTAAGCGCGATGTCGTGGCCCGACCTTCCTCCGCGCGCCGGTGAAGCCCCGGGGAGACGGAGGGCTTAATATTCTGACGGAAGACTATGGGTTGATGAGGATAGGAATAGTTGTAAATCCTCACATAGCCGAGGCAGCCGACCTCGCCAGAAAGATCGCGGACAGGCTCTCAAAAGTCCATGAGGTGATCTTCGAAGAGAGGTCGGCGAAGATCCTTGGCAGGGCGGCCGGGGACATCTCGTCGGCCGATTTGATCATAACCCTGGGCGGCGACGGGACGGTCCTCAGGGGGCACTCGGTAGCCCAGTCAGCCGCAATCTTGGGCGTGAACATGGGGGACAGGGGGTTCCTGGCCGAGGTCAGGAGGGACGAGGCGGACAGGGCTGTCGACCTCATCCTCGCGGGCAGGCTGGATGTCGAGGAGAGGATGAGACTGAAGGTGAGCCTCGGCGGCGAGAGCATTCCCGAGGCCCTGAACGATGTCGTCCTCTTCTCAGCCGTCCCGGGCAAGACCTCCACAATCAGGGTCTCGATCGACGGCGTGGAGATCCTGAGCTTCCGCGGTGACGGGCTGATAGTTTCGACTCCCACCGGCAGCACGGCGTACACGAAGGCGGCCGGGGGTCCGGTGGTCTTTCCCGGCATCGATTGCATGATAATCACGGCCATCTGCCCGCTGAACTCCAAGATTCCTCCGATGGTTATCCCGGCGGACAAAAAGGTGACAGCCGAGGTCGGCTTACCCGGCCAGCCCTGCCTCCTGATCGTCGACGGCCTCGAGCGCGCCAGGCTCCCTCACGGGGTGAGGGTGGAGATCTCCGTCTCCGATAAAAGGGCAAGGTTCATCAGATGGGGAGACTTTTGCAGCAGGTTGAGGGAAAAAATCCTCTGAGGTTCGTGCTTGACACTTCCGCCCTGATCGGGGGGATTCCCCTCTCCGACCTGCACGGCGAACTCTTCACGGTCGAGGAGGTCCTCGAGGAGGCTAGGAGCGTCATATCGAGGTCGAGGCTGGAGGCCGGTCTTTCCTCCGGCCTCCTGAAGGTCTCGTCCCCGTCGGCCGGATCGCTGAGGAGGGTCAAACGCGCCTGCGGCAGGACTGGAAACGTGATCTCGGAAACCGATGCCAAACTGCTCGCGCTCGCGCTGGACCTGGGAGCCGTCCTGCTGACCGACGACTACTCCCTCCAGAATGCCGCGGCCATCCTCGGGGTCGAGGCGAGGCCCGTGGTCACGGAGGGCATAAGGGAGGTGAGGCTGTGGGAGAGCTTCTGCCCGGCCTGCGGAAGAGCGTTCGGTCCTGGGAGGAGGCAGTGCCCGGTCTGCGGCTCTCCGCTCTCCCGCAGGGTCAGGAGGAGGCGCAGGCTATAAAAGACGGGGTCCAGATTTGTGTTGGAGTTCAGGTGATCCGGTGATTGGGGGAAAGCTTGAGAGGAAGGCCTTCGAGATTCTCAAGGGGAACTCTGCAACCGTTCTGGAGGTCGTGAAGAAGTTCGAGGAGGTAGTCCGCGCCTACTTCAAGGAGTGGGATCTGGAGAAGGCGGAGAAGCTCGGCAGGGAGCTCTCGGCCCTGGAGACGAAGGCCGACAGGGGACGGAGAGACTTTGTCGCACTCCTCGGGAAGGGAGCGTTCCTCCCGGCCTTCCGGGGGGACCTCGCCTGGTTGGCCGAGAGGCTGGACAGGGTTGCGGACACGGCGGAGGGGGCGATGAGAACGATGCTCCTGAGGGAGAGCCTCATAAAGGAGCTGAAGACGCTTTCCAAGAGAAACAGGAAGATCGCCGAATGGAAGGACAAGTTCGTGACGATGGCCCGCCTGATCACGCAGACCGTGGAGATGCTGAGCAACTCCGTCAGGGCGCTGGAGAGGAATGTCGATGAGGCGACGAGGATGGCCAGGATCGTTGACGACCTCGAGCACGAGGTTGACCTCGTCGAGCAGTCAATGGTCGAGGAGCTCTACGAGATGGAGAGGCTCTTTAGGCCACTGAGCGTGATACAGCTGGCCGAGATCATAAGGAGGATGGGGAACATCGCGGACAGGGCGGAGGACATGAGCGACTCGATTATCATCCTCGCCCTCACCCTCACGACCTAAAGGACTGAGGCAAGCCGGCAGAGAAGGAACGAGACCGCGCACGCGATCAGGGGCGTGGCCACCCAGGCCGCGCATATCCTGAGCAGGTTCCTCCTGTTTACCGTCGAGGCTCTTCTGGCCATGCCGACGCCCGCAACCCCTCCGACGAGGGCCTGCGAGGTTGAGACCGGGATGCCCATTCTGACGAACAGACAGACGGTCAGAGCGGCGGAGAACTGCGCGGCGAAGGCGCTGGCCGGGTCGAGCGGGGCTATCCCCTTTCCCACCGTGTTCACGACCCTCGAGCTGAAGGTGAGCGCGCCCACGGCCAAGGCCGATGCCCCGAAGACGGCCGCGGCTACCGCCGACCAGCCCATCCTCGCGTGGACGACTCCCATCGATGTCCCGATGTCGTTGGCCCCGAGCGCGTAGGCGCTGTAGGCCGCCGAGATGAGGATGAGGGCGCCCAGCACCCTGTTGATCGTCACAAGCCCCCTCACCCGGCCGATGAGCTCCCTGAGCGGGACGAGGATGACAAGAGAGAGAATGGCGGAGAAAATCGGGTTGAGGACCCAGGAGGCGGCTATACCTGTGAGCCTGGAGAGGTTGACGCTGGTTCCGAGCTCCGGGCGGGCGACAGACAGGAAGATGCCGCCGCCGATCACGGCCCCGACCATCGACTGCGAGGTGGAGATCGGCAGCCCGAGGAGGGTGGCCATGAGGACCCACAGCCCGGCCGCCGCCAGAATTCCCGCGGCGAGGAAGGTAAGCGACGGGTCGGCGATGGGGTTTCCGGCCGGCCCCAGGATTATCCCCTGCCCGACCGTTCTCATGTTCCTCCACCCGTCGATGATGGCTCCGAGGAAGACGAAGATGATCACGATCGCCACGGCCCTCCTGTAGGTTATGATCCCGCCGCCCACGGCCGTTCCGATGCAGTTCGCCGTGTCGTTCGCACCAATGTTCCACGCTACGAAGAAGCCCAGGGCCACCAGCAGGATTTCAATCAAGACTCTCAGCCCCTATAGCTCGACTATTTCCGCCTCCATGGAAGCGAGGTCGAGGACGGCGACCGTCATCCTGCCCGTGAGGTAGCCGCAGACCTCACCCGGGTTTATGACGAGGCAGGGGGTCCGGGTGATCGAAGCCTCGTGCGTGTGCCCCCTCACGACGGCGTCGAACTCTCCGGAGGCGGCTAGGGCCCTCACGATGTGCTCGCTCGTCCCGTGAAGGAGGGCCAGCCTCCTGCCGGCCAAGGTGAGAACCGCCAGCTCCCCGGCCGGCTCGATTCCGTGCTCGGCCATCCTTCTGGAGAGGAGCAGCCTGTCGCCGTCGTTGTTTCCCCAGACAACTGTGAGCCTCGCCCTGAGCCTAGCGAGCCTCGGAACGACGAAGGGGGAGACGATGTCGCCGGCGTGGAGGACGTGTTCAACCTCCATCGAGTTGAAGAGCTTGATGGCCCTTTCGACGGCGTCCAACCTGTCGTGCGTGTCCGACATTATGCCAATCTTCATTTCCTCACCTCCAAATCATCTTGTGCTCCCCGCTTAAATTCCCCCAGAAGAAGCTCGAGGACCAGGTTACCGGCCATCTCAACGGTCGCCGGGTCGAGCTTGTCCGGGAGGTCGTCTGGGGTGTGGATCCACCTGTAGGCGCTCCTCCGCGCGTTCCTCAGGCCTGATTTGACGGCCTCCCGGTCGGGCGGGGCTTTCGGGCTGTCGAAGGTGAGGGTGGGGGACGGGTGGCCGGCCGGGATCGCCTCGACGTGGGTCTGGTTGGGGCGGGCGGGTCCGACCGGGGGGATTGCGTTGGCAGGCGGGGGGGGGTGAGTGGAGCGG
>CAZZKZ010000013.1:0-13923 GCA_964654915.1 Hadarchaeota archaeon (SeqCode) | reverse complement strand
GAGGGCCGGGGAAATCACGGGGCTCGACAGGCAGGAGGTCAACATCGCCCTGACCTGGTGCAGGAAGAGGGGGTGGGTCGAATTCGCGGAGAGGGACGGGGTGAGGATCATCCGGGCGACCCGGGAGGGTCTCTCGGCGGCCGGCGGGAAAACCGAGGACGAGCGGCTGCTGGAGGCCATCGCGCGCGGGGAGGAGGTTGGGCGGGATGAGGTTCTCCGGACGCTCGAGAGGCGCGGGCTGGTCGAGGTCACGGAGGTGGTCGAGAGGAGGCTGTCAATCCTGCCCGAGGGGGAGAGGCTTCTGAGGCTGGGGGTGGAGGCCGAGGAGGAGATCTCGGAGCTCACGAAGGAGGTGATAGTGCCCGGCAGGGGGAGGACCGGAAAGCTGAAGAGGTACGATGTGCTAGCCCCCGTCCCCGCCGTTCCCCCGGCCAAGCCGCACCCGCAGCAGATGGTGATCGACGAGGTCAGGCGGATTCTGCTCGAGATGGGGTTCGTGGAGATAAAGGCTAGGATAGTCGAGTCGGAGTTCTGGAACTTTGATGCCCTCTTCCAGCCGCAGGATCACCCCGCCAGGGACATACACGACAGCCTCTGGACCAGAAATCCTGAGAGGACGGCGCTTCCGGATGAGAGGCTGGTCGCCAGGGTCGCCAGGAGCCACGAGAGGGGGGTGGCCGGGTCGCGGGGCTGGGGCTACAGGTTCAACCCGGAGGTGAGCAGGAGACCCGTTCTCTGCTCGCAGACGACCGCCGCCACCGTCAGATATTTGGCCTCCAGGCCGGAGCCGCCCGTCAAGGTCTTCTGCATAGACAGGGTCTACAGGCACGAGAAGATAGACTACAAGCACCTCGCGGAATTCTACCAGTGCGAGGGGATAGTCATGGAGAGGGGGATGACCCTCAGGCACATGCTCGGCTACCTAAAGGAGATTCTGAACGCCCTCGGCTTCGAGCGGATAAAGTTCATGCCGTCCTACTTCCCGTACACGGAGCCTTCGGTGCAGGCGCTCGTCTACCACGGGGCAAAGGGGGAGTGGCTGGAGGTTCTCGGGGCGGGGATGTTCAGGCCGGAGCTCCTGCGCCCGCTCGGGATAAGGTACCCCGTCCTGGCCTGGGGAATAGGGCTCAGCAGGTTGATCATGATGAAGCTGGGGCTGGAGGACATAAGGGACCTCTTCAAGAACGACCTGGCCTGGCTGGCCTCGAGGCCGATCGGGGTGTGAGGGATGCCGACCATCTCCATTGACCTGCGGGACCTGATGGGGCTGGTAGGCCGCAGGCTGGGGCCGGAGAGGCTCCGCGGGATGCTTGAGATGCTGGGCCTCGAGGCCGAGATCGGGGAGAGGGAGGCAAGGGTGGAGGTTCCGCACAACAGACCGGATCTTCTCAGCACGGAGGGGCTGGCGAGGGTCCTGAGCGGTATCCTCGGGAGGAAGACAGGGCTCCCGGAGTATCCGATCAGGGAGAGCGGAGTGGTGGTCGAGGTGGACAGGGGCACACGGGATGTGAGGCCACTCATAGCCGCCGGGGTCGCCGAGGGGAGGCTCGACGAGAGGACCGTCCTGTCGATCATGCAGCTGCAGGAGAAGCTCCACGATTCGCTTGGGAGAAGGCGGAGAAAGGCCTCCATAGGGGTCTACGACCTCGACAGGGTGAAGCCGCCGATAAGGTACACGACGGTTGGACCTGACGAGATCAAGTTTGCGCCGCTCGGATTTTCTGAGGAGATGACGCCGGCCGAGATCATCGAGAGGCACCCGAAGGGTGTCGAGTACGGGCGGCTGCTCGCCGGGCTCTCCAGGTATCCCCTTTTAGTTGACTCGGAGGGAAGGGTCCTGTCCATGCCCCCGATCGTAAACAGCGAGGAGACGAAGGTGACGGAGAACAGCAAGAGGCTCTTCATCGATGTCACCGGGCTGGACTGGAAGGCCGTGCACGGCTGCCTAGTCATAATGCTCACGGCAATGGGGGAGAGGGGGCTCAGGCTTGGAAGGGTGAGGATCGCCGGCGGCGGAAAATCTGCCGTGACCCCTGACCTGAGACCCGGCAGGATCAGGGTCGGGAGGAGGAACGTCTGCGAGACAATCGGAGTTGAGCTCGGGACGAGGGATATCGCCAGCATACTCAGGAGGATGAGGTACGGGGTCGGGAAGATCGGGGAGAGGTTTGACGTTCTCTTTCCGCCCTACCGCCTGGACATCATGCACGAGGTTGACGTGATCGAGGACATCGCGGTGGGGTACGGCTACGGGAGGCTCAGACCGGTTGAACCTTCGGTCCTGACCAGGGGGAGGGAGGCCGAGATAGAGAGGGTGAGCGGAAGGGCGAGGCTGGCGATGATCGGTCTCGGCTTCACAGAGGTAATGACCTACACCCTCACGAGCAGGGAGAAGGCCTGCGGGAGAATGGGCACGGATGAGGAGATGGTCGAGATAGGCAATCCCGTTTCGTCGGAGTATTCGGCGGTCAGGAACTCCCTCATCCCGTCGCTTCTCGAGGTTCTGGCGGAAAACCAGCACCATCCGACGCCCCAGAGGATTTTCGAGATCGGGAACGTCGCCATCATCGACCGGGCTTACGAGACCGGGGCGAGAACCGTGAGGAGGCTGGCCGGGGCCGTGGCCGGCAGGGAGGCCACCTTCACGTACATAAGGGCGGTGGCCGAGGCGGTGATGCGGGAGATTTCCGTCGGATGGGAGCTGCGCGAGTTCGAGCATCCCGGATTCATCCCGGGAAGGGCCGTTGAGATTCTCTCCGGGGGAAGGAGGATAGGATTGGCCGGAGAGGTCTTTCCGGCCGTTCTGGAGAGGTTCGGGCTGGAAAATCCCGCCGCGGTCTTCGAGCTGGAGCTCGGGTCTATCTGACCCTCAGGGCGTACTTCCCCGGCTTTCTGATGGAGAGGCGCTTCGCGATCTCGGACCTGTCAGGATCCTCGACGATCAGATATCCGTGCCACTCCGCTGAGAGGGATGTCTCCCCGCACCTGCATCTGTTTTCCTTGACCAGTGCCCGGCATCTCCTGCAGGCCTTCAACTACCTTCCTCCTCCAGCCACTCGAGCTTCCCGAGGCCCGGCTGCCGCATGCTCAGGGCGATCTTTCCGCCCTTCTCCCCCTTCGACCCTATCCCGACGATCCTGACCCTCACGTGGTCGCCGGTCTTTAGGATCTGCTTCTTTTCCTTGCCGATCAGAACGCCCTTCTTCCTGTCGTAGCTCACGTAGTCGTCCATCACCTGGGAGATGTGGACGAGACCGTCGACGGGACCCATCCTGACGAAGGCGCCGAACTCGGTTATGTCGACAACCTCGCCCAGCAGAACCTCGTTGAGCTCCGGCTTGAAGACGAGCGCCTCGAAGACAACGTTGTGGTAGCTGGCGCCGTCGCCCATCAGTATCCTGCCCTCACCCACGCTCTCAATTCTGGTTATCGCCAGGACAACCCCCACATCCTTGTCGGCCACTCCGATGTAGGTCTTGCGTAGGATCTCCTCCACGGCCTTCTCCGCCGGCTCGCCGAACTTGTCGGGCGGAACCCTGACGGTGTCCTCTATCGTAACCAGCTTGAACATTCCCGCCACCAGCCTATCTGATTACCCCTGCGGTATTTATAAGGCTCCTGCGGGAGCCTGCTCCCGTCTCTACCCCCCTCCAACGCGCCCCCGGTCTCGGGACGTCCCCCTGAGGCGCTTCAGACTTTTAGACAGCGTGTCTATGGATGAACCAAACAGCAAGAAATATCGGAAGGTTTTTTATTCTCGCGGCAAGTTGTGCGAATTTATATATTTTTACGCCCCGACAATTTGAAAACCCCCGCCCGCCGCAGCTCAGGAGCGCGTTCTGAGTGGGGTAAAAATAGGACACCAGGCAGAAGGTATCTGTGGAGAATCATGTACATACTCGTGGGCTGCGACGACCTGGGCTTCCAGCTCCTTCAGGAGCTGACCGAGAGAAAGGCCAGGGTCGTGGTGGTGGACGAGAACGCTGAGCGGATAAACCACCTCAGGAGGCTCGGCTACAAGGAGGACGAGACTCTGGTGGGCGACCCGGCCTCCGAGCAGACCCTAGAGGCTGCGGGGATAGAGAAGGCCGAGGTTGTGATAATCACGCTGAAGGACTTTGGAAAAACGCTGAAGGTGCTGCGGGCCATCGGCTCCATCTTCGACAGCAAGCTGAGGGCCCTGAAGGCCATGGGGTTCTCGCCCGTGGTTATCGCGAGGGTCGAGGACGAGGCGGAGAGGAGCGAGGTTGAGAGGCTGGGGGCCAGCGGCGTCCTCGCGGAGAACCAGCTCCTGGGATCGGCATCTGCGGTCAAGTTCGACGAGATCTCGATGATGCTGAAGGAGAGGCTCCTGAGGAGGCTGATGGAGGACATGAGGGAGAGGCCGGGCAGGCTGGCCATAATCCTGCAGACGAACCCGGATCCGGACAGCATAGCAAGCGGGGTGGCCCTCAAGCTCTACGCGAAGAGGATGGGGGTCGACGCCGACATCATATACGACGGGGTGGTCGGCCTGCCCGAGAACGTTGCGCTGATAAACCTCCTGGACGCCAGGCTGATAGAGGCCGGGGAGGTGAACCTCGAGAGGGACTACCAGTGGACCGCCCTCGTTGACGTCGCCACGGCGGCGAACTGCGCCCTGCCTGACGGGAAGATCCCGACGATCGTCATCGACCACCACATCGTGCCCGAGAGCGAGGTCAAGGGGAACCTCGTGGCGATTTTCCCTGTCGCGTCCACCTCCACCATAATGACCAACTTCCTGCGCTACGCCAAGATCCAGATAGACCCGGTCACGGCGACCGCCCTGATGATGGGGCTGCTGACGGACACCATGTGGCTGACCAGAAAGCTGACACCCATCGATCTGGAGACCTTCCAGTTCCTCTCGGACGTGATGGACAGGACCCTCTTCCAGCGCATAAGGATGGTGTCCTCCCACCCGTCGCCGGAACACATAGAGCTGCTCGGAAGGGCGCTGAGGGCATCGAAGACCAAGGGAGACTTCAGGTTCGTCTACCTTGGGGAGGTTGACAACAGGGAGAGCATAGCGATTGTCGCCGACTATCTGCTCTCCTATGAGGGACCGAACACCGTGATAACGTGCGGGAAGATAGAGAACAACATCTACGTTTCGGCGAGGACGAGGCTGGACACGCTTCATCTCGGGAAGCTGATGAAGGACGCCTTCTCAGACATCGGGACTGGCGGGGGGCATGCGAAGATGGCTGGGGCGACCATACCCCTCAGGGCCTTCTCGCAGGGGAAGGGCGGGCCGAGGTCCAGGGTAAATTCATTGATCCAGGAGAGAATACTCACGGCGGCCGGCGTGAAGAAGAGGAAAAGGAGAAAATGAGCTGGCTGAGGGAGAGCCTGCGGGGCGTCCTCCCGGAGGAGAAGCTCGGGCTTGTTCCTAGGGGATTTCAGAGGCTGGGAAGGATAGCCGTGATCAGCCTCCCGGATGAACTCATGGGCGAAGCGGAGGTGATTGCGGCGAAAATTCTGGAGGCTGGCGGAATCGAAACCGTTGCACTGAGAACCGGGGAGATTGAGGGATGGCGGAGAAGGCCGGCCGTCCGGGTGATAGCCGGAAAGCCGACGACGGAGACCCTGCACAGGGAGGACGGGTGTGTCTTCAGGCTCGACGTGGCGGAGACCATGTTCTCGAAGGGCAACCTGGATGAGAGAAGGAGGGTGGCCGAGAGCGTGAGGGACGGGGAGGTTGTCGCGGATCTCTTCGCGGGGGTCGGGCAGTTCTCCATACCGATCGCGAGGAGGGGAAGGGCGGGGCTCGTCTACGCCGTGGAGAAGAACCCCGTGGCCTACAGGTACCTCTGCGAAAACGTGAGGCTGAACAGGGTCGGCGACAGGGTTGTCCCCATCCCCGGGGACTGCCGGGAGGTGGCGCCGCGGGGCGTGGCCGACAGGGTCATCCTCGGGATCATCCACGTCGGACACCTCTACCTGCCGCTGGCGGGCGAGGTCCTGAAGGAGGAGGGAGGCATCGTTCACTACCACGAGACCGTTCCTGAGAAGCTGCGGCTGGCGAGGCCTATAAGGAGGGTCGCGGAGGGTCTTGGAAGGGAGATCAGGAAGATTGAGGTGAGGACCGTGAAGAAGTACGCGCCAGGGGTCGTCCACGTGGTTGTCGACGTGCACGCGGGACCGAGGCGATCGGGATGAGGAGGGCCAGCCCGGAGGAGATAAGGAAGCTCAGGATGATGGCGGACTACCTGTTCGGCGAGGGAGTGGGGGAGAGGCTCTTCCCGGACGGCATAGCCGTCGTCGAGAGCAGGGGGCGGATAAGGCAGGTCTGGATGGAGGGGGAACCGGTCTGCGCCGTGAGGGCCTCCGACGGGCACATAATCCTGAACAGGCGGGGGGCGCTGGCCCTGCTCGGGGCCCTGCCGGCTCCCAGGCTGAGGGTGATCGTCAGCGACGAGGCGGCCCCGTTCGTGGCGAGGGGCAAGACCGTCTTCGCGAAGCACGTCGTGGAGGCCGATCCGGAGATAAGACCTGGGGAGGAGGTGGTGGTCGTGAGCAGTAGGGGGGAGCTGCTGGCGACCGGAACCGCCGTGCTGGCCGGGGTCGAGATGAAAGAGTTCAGGAGCGGGATAGCGGTTAAGGTGAGGAGGGGGTATGGTCTCTCTGGGGGTGAAACCCGTGCTCGGGATGAATAGGCGCCAGATGGAGCGGATGATGAGGCAGATGGGGATGAAGATCTCCGAGCTGGAGAACGTGAGGGAGGTTGTGATAAGGATGGAGGGCGAGGAGATCGTGATCACGGAGCCCAGCGTGACGGTGACCGAGATGCAGGGGCAGAAGATCTACCAGATTTCCGGGCTGGAGGAGAGGAGGGCGGTGATCAGGGAGGAGGACATAGCGCTGGTCGTGGAGCAGACGGGGTCGAGCAGGGAGGAGGCCGAGAGGGTCCTGAGGGAGACCGGCGGGGACCTGGCCGAGAGCATTCTCAGGCTGAAGAGGGAGCGCTAGATTATCGAGAAGGAGAGCCAGCTCATGGTTGCGATGAGAACGGCGGCAATGATCACGCCGGCGGAAATCGCGATGGAGGCCGGCAGCCTGCGCACGCCGAGGATGTGGGCGAGCAGGCAGCCCGAGTAGGCTCCGGTTCCCGGGAGGGGGACCGCGACGAGGAGGAGAAGGCCGAGGAGGCCGACCCGCTCGTGCCTTGACACCCTCCTGACGCTCCAGCCGTAAAGCCTGTCGACGAGTTCGAATTTTCTCCTGAGGGGAGGAACGATGAGGTCGAGGAGGAGGAAGGCCAGCGGGATGACGAGCAGGTTGAGCAGGGTTGCGGCCGGGAGGGAAACTGAGAGCGGGATGCCGGCGGCTGTCGCGGAGGGGATGGAGACCCTGAGCTCGAGGAAGGGAACCAGCGTCAGGAGGAGGACCCACCAGCTCATCGGATTACCTGCTGCTTCCTCGGATAAAACCCCGAGCGTTTGAAATCTACGGTTAAAAATCCTGGCGGTGAGAGATTAACTGGTTGAATGCCACCGAAGCGACCGCCCGACAAGCACGAGGTCCCGAGCTGGGAGAAGATCTACAGGCTCTGCCTGAAGGTCGCGGAGGACATAAAGAGGAGCGGGTTCAAGCCGGACGTCCTCGTGGCGATATCGAGGGGCGGCTGGATCCCGGGAAGGATCCTCTCGGACCTCTTGGAGAACCCTAACATCGCGACGATAAAGGTGGAGCACTACGTTGACATATACAGGAGGATCCCGCGGCCGCAGATCACTCAGCCGCTTCCGATAGACGTGAGCGGGAAGAGGGTCCTTCTGATCGACGACATAGCCGACTCGGGAAAGAGCCTCCAGCTGGTCAGGGAGCACCTGCTGAAGAGCGGGGTCAAGGAGGTCAGGATAGCCGCCCTCTACTGCAAGCCGTGGTCGGTCGTCGTCCCCGACTTCTACGCCGAGGAGACGGACGCCTGGATATGGTTCCCGCACGAGCGCTTCGAGACCGCGAAGAAGATGGTGGCGAGGCTGCTGAGGGAGGGAAAGAAAGAGGGAGAGATAAGGAAAAGGCTCATCGGGATAGGACTGAAGCCCCGGCTCGTTGAAAAGTTTCTCCGCTGGATGAAGGATCAGGATTTCCTCTCGGAGTCCAAGTAGGCGGCGAGGCCCTCGATGTCCTTGACCTGTCTGCCGACCAGCGACCTGAGCCGTTCCCAGATCTCCACGTTCAGCCTCACGCCCCTCGCGCCCAGGTGGCGCCTGCAGAAGGCGAGGAGCTCCCTGCCCCTCCTGTCGAAGTCGACGAGGATGACTACCTCCCTTTCCCGCGCGAGCACCTCGACGCTCTCTATCAGGCGGCCTCCGTTCAGGAGTGTAAAGAACCTGCCGGCGATCCCCAGCCTCTCCAGCGACTCGACGTCCCTCCTGCCCTCGACGACCAGCATAGCCCCATCGGAGGCGAGCTGGGCCAGCTCCTGAAGCGTGTCCTGGACCTGCTCGAGAACCTCGGCTCTGACCATATCAATGAGACCTCTGTCGGGCGTAGGATATAAATCGGTCGCCCCACACCGGCCGGGGGCTAGTAGGGTCTCTCCTTCAGACCGACGATGTATGCCAGACAGTTGGCCGCCAGGTGAACGGCCGGCGTGATCGCGAGCAGAATCAGGAAGATCTCAAGAGAGGGCGCGCGGGCGGGCAGGGCGAAGAGGACGGCGAACAGGAGGAAGCCGAGCTGATCCAGCGGGGGCGCCGGCCTCCCCCTCTCCAGGCCCATCCGCCGCTTGATGAAGCTGCCCAGAAGATCCCCGCAGAGGGCTCCCAGCGAAAGCAGGAAGCCTACGAAGAGGAGAATGGAGCTGCCGGAGACGGCGGCCTGAATTCCGCCCACCACGGTTCCGGCAAGCAGACCGCCCAGGAATCCCCTCACGGTCTTGCCTGGACCGAAGATCGGTCTCCCGTCGGCCAGCCTCCTGCCGCCGTCTATTGGCCTGCCGCCACCGAGAACAACCGGCGACGCGTTGGCAACATAGGCCGGCAGGATAAACCAGACCGCATCACCGATCAGTCCGAGGAGGCTCATCGGGCTCCCTGTCCTACTGGTAGCCCCGGCCGGATTCGAACCGGCGTCGCGGGCTCCAAAGGCCCGAATGCTTGACCGCTACACCACGGGGCTCCACATGAAAACTCTCCGCCGGCATATTTGACGATTTTCTTCCGAGGCAGAGGAAGATTAGGAGGCCGGCGAGGGAGAAGACAAAGATGGTGAGGAAGGCGGCCGAGAGGCTCCACGATATTCCGACGTAGTTCATCACCAGCGAGAGGACGGAGCCGGATCCGTAGGCCGTGAAGACAAGGCCGTAGGCGCGGTCAAAATCCTCGGAGCCCAGGAACTCCGACGTCGCCAGCGGGAAGATCGCAAACCAGCTGCCGAAGGTGAACCAGAGCAGGGAGAAGGAGAGGAGGTAGAGCGGGAGAGTGCCAGCCTTGGAGGCGAGAACGGCGGAGACGGCGGAGAGCAGAAATGAGGCGGCCGCCCCCCTCCTCACCCCCGCCCTGTCGCAGGCGAAACCCAGGACTGGACCGCCGGCCCCGTTCAGGACGGCGAAAAGCGATGTGGCGAGGCTTGCAGTCGACGGATCGAGGCCAACAACCTCCTCGCCGTACTTGGCCGAGAGGGAGATCGCCAGCAGTCCTCCGACAGTGCCGAGCGCGAGAGAGACCCAGAGGAGCCAGAACTCGCGCCTGCGGAGGATCCCGCGGTTCGTGGCCGGCCGGGTCTGACCCTCCTGCCCGGGTGATGTCAGGATGGAGGAAAGGAGGGTGAGACCCACGATCTCGACGGCACCGAGCCACAGGAAGGTCGCCGAGAGACCTGACTTCGCCAGCATGAGCCTGATCAGGGGGGCAAAGATGACTGGAGACACTCCGAAGCCCATCGCGACCACCCCCACTCCAAGCCCCCTGTGGTCGCTCATCCTGCGCCCGACGACCGCGAAAGGAATCATGTAGAGGATGCCCGTCCCAGCCCCGGCGATTGGGGCTGACAGGAGAAGAGACCGGGGGGCGATAACTGCGAGGCTCGCGACCAACCAGCCCAGCCCGCAGACGAGGGAGCCGATGATGGAGACCCACCGGTAGCCCATCTCCCTCGTCAGCCTGCTGCTCACCGGCGTGAAGATGGCGAAGGTCAGAAGAAAGATCGCGAATGGAAGGGAGGACATTGCCGGGCTCCAGCCGAGTTCAGTCTCTATCGGTATCCTGAGAACGCTCCAGCTGTAGATGACCCCGAGAAGCATACACATGAAGAAGCCGGCCAGAGCAAGCATCCACCTTTCCCCACCGCTCATCCTCTCCCGAAATCTGCAGATTATCTCGATCCATTTTAAGTGTTTTGCTTGAGGGCCTGGAAAGGCTTGGCGAGCTAACTTATATCAGATGCACCGCAAACTAGTTTTGCGATGATGGTGGAAGATCTCCTGAGGATACTTCTCCCGCTGAGGGACGCGCTCATCCCGCTCCTTATCTTGGCCCTCTCTCTGACCGCGGGCTACATCTTCGTGGCCCTGCTGCGCGCTGTTGTGGGGAGGGCGTGGGGGAAGGATGCCGAGAAGACCGTGGGGGACAAGGTGAGAATACTCGCCCTTCTCGTCTTCTTCCTCGCCGGTCTGGATCTTGCGCTGCGGCGCCTCGAATTCCTGCCCGGCCAAGTCGCGGGATACATCGGGCTGCTCCTGCGGATCTTGGCGATCATGGTCGGGGCCTTCGTGGCCGGGCGGGCGGTCGGCGGGATCGTGGCACACTACGGGAAGCGGAAGCCGTCGATGAGGGGGATGGTTCCTCTCCTTTCGAGGATTCTGAATTTCTTCATCTACGTCCTCGCCTTCATAATCATCCTTTACGCTCTGGGGGTCAACATCACGGCGTTCGTGGCCGGGCTCGGGATAGCCGGGATAGCCATCGCCTTCGCTATGCAGGAAACCCTCAGCCAGTTCTTCGCCGGCATGTACGTCCTCTCCGAGCAGCCGATCAGAGTTGGGGACTTCGTTGAGCTGGAGACGGGACAGATGGGGTATGTCGTCGAGATAGGCTGGAGGGCCGTTAAGATAAGGGAGCTTCCGAACAACATAATAGTCATTCCAAACTCCAAACTTGTGACCTCGGTCATCAAAAACTACAGTCTGCCGAAGCCCGAAACCCGCTGCATCGTCAGTCTGAGCGTGGGCTATGACAGCGATCTGGAGAAGGTGGAGAGGGTGACCATCGAGGTGGCCAAGAAAGCTATGAGGAAGCTGGGGATTGACGCCCCGGGTCTTGAGCCGATCGTGCGCTTCAGCGGGTTCGGGGAGTACGGGATAAACCTGACCGTGGTGATGCCGGTTAAGGAGTTCACCCAGCAGTTCGCCCTCAGACACGAGTTCGTGAAGGAGCTCCACAGGCGGTACCGCGAGGAGGGAATAGAGATCCCCTACCCGGTCAGAACCGTTCGCCTGAAGAAATCCTGACGGGGGCAGCCTTGGTCTACGGATGAAAGAGATGCTGATGTGGGGCATGAACGCGCTCATGATAATCGCTCCCAACGGCTTTCGCAATGGAGCTCCGAAGGGAAGCTGGAGTTCCCCGGTTTGTCCGAGGGCACCTGGGCGCTGGGCTTGCGGCGGGAGCATGTTTTTAATAACAGGGGGTGTTAGTTACTAACAGGGGGTGTTAGTAACGTACTTCAGGCCCGGGGTAAAGAAGTCCAAAGAGGAGTTTTTCAACTTTGAGCGGGAGCTCGAGATCCTGGTCCGCGAGCTGAGGAGAGAAGAAACGCGGATGATAGTGATCAAGGGAGTGAGGAGGACGGGAAAATCGTCCCTCCTCCAGGTCGGACTGGAGGAATCCGGGGTCCCCTACCTCCTCATCGATGCCCGGGCACTCGGTCCCTTCAGCCCGGAGCAGGTGTACGATCTGATGGCGAACTCGCTCTCCGAGCTGATCGTGAAACACCGGGCGCTCCGGAAGCTCTTGGAAAAGGTGAGGGGGATATCCATTGCCGGTGTGGAGGTGGAGTTCGTCTCTAGGGACAGGCCGGTGCTGGTTGAGGTCCTGGGGAAGCTGGGAGAGTGGGGGGAGAGCAGGGGCGAGCCTGTGGTGCTCGCGCTGGACGAGGCCCAGGAGTTCAGACTGTTCCCCAGGTTTGACGGTTTGCTGGCCCACCTTTACGACTACTCGAGGGGAATCAAGCTGGTCATGACCGGTTCGGAGGTGGGGGTGCTGGATGAGTTTTTGGGAAGGGAAAAAGCCGGAGCCCCCCTTTTCGGGCGTCCCTATGTAGAGATCGAGCTGGGGAGGCTGTCCAGGGAGAAGGCGGAGGAGTTCCTCAGGGCGGGTTTCGGGCAGCTCGGGGTGAAAGCGAGGGAGGAAGAAATCTCCGAGGCCCTCGAGATTTTCGACGGGATCATAGGCTGGCTCACCAGCTACGGCTATCTCGCTTCGCGGGTCGGGCACAGAAAGGCCATCGCCAGGACCCTCCGGGAGGGGACGAGGTTGGTGAGGGGTGAGCTGGAGGCTTTCCTGGCACAGAGGCCCCAGGCGAGGGCGAGGTACCTGAGCATTCTCGGAATGCTCGCTTCGCCCCTATCCTGGTCGGAGGTGAAGCGGGGGCTCGCGGCGAAGCTCGGCCGGATCCCCAGCGACAAACAGCTGAGCCACTACCTCGCCGAGCTCGTGGACTACGGCTTTGCGGTCCGGGTGAACGGCAGATACGTGCTGGCCGATCCGATGATAGCCCGCGCCCTTTCAGGAGGGTGCTAGCCCCCGGGGAAGCCGTAAACGCCTTGCGCGAGGTCTGGCGGGCCCGTCGGGATTCGAACCCGAGTCACAGGCTCCGCAGGCCTGCGTCCTATCCGGGCTAGACTACGGGCCCAATTCAATCTCGTCTCCCGTGCCTAAAACCTGCGGCTTTTTTCATTCTGAATTCCGGAAGAATTCGACCAAAACAAGCGGCCCCTTCTCGCCGACCCGCCTGAAACCATTCCTCTCATACCAGGTGAGCCTCTCCTCGAAGACCTCCGCGGTTATCCTCCTGTCGCCGAAGTCGTCCAAGATGGCGGCGAGAAGCTCGGAGCCGACCCCGCGGCCCCTCCACTCCCTCCGCACATTTATATCCAAGATCTGCACGCACTCCCCGACCTGAACAACGGCAAAGCCCACTACCACGAATGTGTCCCAGCACTCGTACCTCTGCAGGTTTCCATCCCGGCTTTTCTCTATCCGCATATGGGTGAAACTCGCGGGAGATTTTTAAAACCCTTCCGGGTCAGAGAAAGGCCGCCACGTAGTCGTTCTTCCTCACGCCCAGCGAACGGGCAACCGGCCAGCATTTAGCCCTCAGGATGAAGAAGCACCTCCTGCCCAGCTCCACCTCCGAGAGCGTCTCGTAGTTGCCCATCCCCTTCGAGATGATGAGGTCCGCGGAGAGAAACCTGCGCCTGAAGTCTTCGCTGGCGTGGGAGAGGTAGACGCCGACCTTGGCCGGGGCGGCGACCGGCTCAGCCGGCAGGTCAATCCCTCTCAGGTCTTCGAGCGAGAGGTCGTTCTGAACCGGCCTCTCCTTGACTGCCAAGAAGACCCTGGCCCTTCCCGCGAGGAACTCGAGGAGAGGGATGTCGAAGAAAATCTCGCCGGCGTTGTCCGCGATGTAGAGGACCTCCCCGGCGGTCGCGAGCCTTTCCGCCAGCTCATGCCTGTGGTCGAGGGCGAACCTCGGCTTCTCCCTGATCGCCGCCTCAAGCACCGAGGGGGGGAGGAAGAAGTCCAGGGAGTTTCCGACCGCGGCAAGCTCGACTAGACCCGGAAGTTCGGAAGGCTTTTCGAGGCCGGCCACTATTTTCCTCGCCCTCTCCACCTCCCTCCGCTTCCTTCCCCATAACAACGCGGCGTACCGCTCACGCTCCATCCCCCACGA
>CAZZKZ010000012.1:0-9200 GCA_964654915.1 Hadarchaeota archaeon (SeqCode) | reverse complement strand
CAACACCCCTCCCTCCGGGAGGTGCCTCGGATGAGTGCCAACTTAGCCGACGGGCGAGCCGGGTCTGGCCCCGACCCAGCCTATGTCGTCGATGTTCATCGAGACGACGTCCTGCGCCAGCCCCTCGAACCACTCAAACTCACCCGTCTCCGCCCAGTGGAGGTAACTCTGGACCGGCTTGCTCCCCGCGCCGTCCGTGTGGAAAACAATACCGGCGGACCTCCTGTGGGGATCGCGGAAAACCGGGCAGAACGAGCGGGGAAAAATCGTCTCTATCTGCCCCAGGAAAGCCTCGGTTCCCCTCTTCCTAACGTCGACACCGAGCTCGCGGTACCTAGAAGTCACGGTAGCACCTCACAACTCTCTCCTCAGTTACCAGAATGTGCACTGGAATATCCGACGGTTTTCTCTCTACCCTGTCCACAATCTGCATCTCGAAGGCCAGGCCGACCACTCGGGCGTCCGGTCTCTCTGAGAGGAGCCTGCACAGAAATCTGTCGTAGAATCCCTTCCCGTAGCCGATTCTCCCTCCCCCGGTGTCGAAGGCAACACCGGGAACGGTGATGAGATCTATCTCCCTCAGCGGAACCGGTCTGCGGATTTCCGGTCTTGGCTCGGGAATGCCGAACGCTCCCGGCGAGAGGTCAGATGGTCCTGATATCTCTGAGAACTCCATCCTGTCTCCAGTTACAAACGGAACCACCACCCTCTTTCCTGCCCTCAGGGCCTCCAGTATCATCTCCTGGGTGCGAACCTCTCTAGCCTCATCCTTAGCCACGTAGAATGCGACGGTCTTCGCTTGCTTGAACTCTGGAAGGCTGAAGAGCGCCTCCGCTATCCGCCTGCTCTTATCCGCGGCCTCCTCGGGACTCATCGAGGCCCTCTCCCTCTTCTTCCTTTCGCGCAGTTCATTGACCCCCGCCATATCTGCCCCTCTGGAGGCCCACCGCTATCAGAACATTCTCCAGTAGCATGGCGCGGGTCATCGGCCCGATCCCGCCCGGAACCGGCGTTATGTGGGAGGCCTTTTCCTTCACGCGCTCAAAATCAACGTCACCTACCATCTTCCCCTCGACGTGCGAGATTCCCACGTCGACGACCACCGCGCCCTCCCTGACCATCTCGGCGGTCACCCGGAAGGCTGGAGCACGCCCAACGCCTGAAACAAGAATATCTGCCTCCCTTGTTCTTTCCTCCAGATTTCTCGTCTTCGAGTGGCAGACAGCGACCGTGGCATTCCTGTCGAGCAGAAGTTTGGCGAGCGGCTTCCCGACCAGATCGCTCCTGTTTATTATCACGGCCAGCTTCCCCTCCAGAACGATGTTGTATCTGTCCAGCAGCCTCACTATCCCCTTCGGCGTGCAGGGGAGAAGCGAATCCTGAAGCGAATAGTCGCCTAGCCAGAGCCTCCCAACATTCTCCGGATGAAGTCCGTCAACATCCTTCACCGGGTCTATCTTGGAAAGCACCTTTCGCCTGTCGATGTGCGGAGGCAGAGGAAGCTGGACTATTATCCCGTTGAACCTCCCCGCATTGAGCGACTCCACTAGATCAACCACTTCACCCGAGCTGGCATCCTCCGGGAGCTGGTGGAGACTGAAGCCTATGCCGACGTTCGCGCAGTCCCTCTCCTTCCCCCGGACGTATACCTGAGAGGATGGGTCTCCTCCCACCAGCACAACGTCAAGCGACGGTTTGATCCCATTGCGCTTGAGCTGCTCGACCTCCACAGCTATCCGCGATTTTATCTCCTCGGCGAGAGCCTTGCCATCCATGACCGTCGCCAACACACCACCTCAGAACCTCGTTTCCCCAGCCGCGCCGAGCCTGTCCTCATACCTCTGAAGGATGGGCACTACCTCCTCGGTCACAAATTTTTCGCAACGCTCCGGCGCGTCGCCGAGATATCTCCCGACATCGAAAAAGGATTTCAGCTCGCGCTCCGGAATCCGGCGGCCTATGACAGGATCCTCGCTTATCAGCCGAGGCAGCGGATTCTCCTCGCCCTTCATCACCATCTCCCATGCCTT
Source organism: Hadarchaeota archaeon (SeqCode) (assembly GCA_964654915.1). GTDB lineage: Archaea > Hadarchaeota > Hadarchaeia > Hadarchaeales > Hadarchaeaceae > JAVZGN01. The sequence goes on along the minus strand of CAZZKZ010000012.1, from coordinate 7,170 downwards.
CCTGGAGATCCCCCTCAGCCTCTCGTGCATCTCCTGCCTGTTCTCCCCGAGCTCCGTCAGACGCATGAGGATGGGCTCGACAGCCGCGAACGGGGCAAATCTCTCAAAGTTGCGCCTGATCATCTCCGGATACACTACCATCCCTCTGACAAGCCAGGCACAGATTGTGAGACACTCGTCAAGGGCGAGGAAGGCCTCAGCAAGCATTATGCGCCTGTTGGCGGAGTCGTCCAGAGTTCTTTCGAGAATCGTGAGCGCCGCGTTGTCCCATGCTATCTTCGGGAGAACCGAGACGTACCTCGCCAGAGAGCACATCCGCTCGGCTGAAACCGGGTTCTTCTTGAACGGCATGGCGGATGATCCGACCTGCGCCTCCCTGATCGGCTCAGAGATCTCCCCGAAAACCGGAGACTGAAGGAGGCGAAAGTCCAGACCTAGCTTGTGCACGCTCTGGGCTATGCCAGCCAGGACGCTCATGAGAATGAAGTCCATCTTTCTCGGGTACGTCTGCGTGGAAATCGTGAAGGCCTTCAGCCCGAGCCTCTCCATGACCTTCTTCTCTAGATCCTCCGGCTTGCCCCTGCCCTCAAGCAGAAAGCGAAAACTTGCCGATGTGCCGACGGCCCCTTTCACCCCCTTTCCCCTTATAAAGCCGTCCATGAGGAACTCCACCAGTCTGACATCCATCACCAAATCCTGAGCGTACGAGGCCAATCGGTAGCCGAGGGTTGTTGGCTCCGCGGGTTGAATGTGGGTCCAGCCCATGCACGGCAGATCCTTATAGCGCAGGATCTTTTCCGACAGAGCGCTGAGGCAGTTGACGAGCCTCGTCAGGATTATATCAAGCGCCTCCCTCATCCTCATAGCGTCTGCGTTATCCTCGATGTCCATGGATGTGGCACCGAGGTGTATCTTCCCCCCGCCGACGGGGCACTGCTCGGCAAAAGTCATTATCTCCGCCATCAGGTCATGCCTCGTTTTTCTCTCCACCTCGTGGGCTCTCTCTATGTCCACGCTCTCCTGGCCAGCCTTTGATCTTATGTCCTCCAGCTCCTCCTTGGAGATCAGACCGTACTCGGCCTGCGCCTCCGCCAGGGCCAGCCAGACCTTCCTCCAGAGGGCCCGGGTGTATATCTCGGAGAACAGCCTCTTCATCTCCTCCGAGCCGTACCTCCACGTGAAGGGGGACAGGAACGTGTCGTAGCCGAACTCGGGCATCTTTACCCAACAACTAATCGCGGCACGGTCTTTAAGCTTTCCCGGAATGTTTCCGCTGCCGGGGCAAGGGTTTTAAGACCGGGTTTTGGAGGTTTTCTGATGCCGAGGGCAGTGATAATGGTCGGATCCGAGGCTGATCTCGAGTTCGCCAACAGGATCTGCGAGACGCTCAGGAGCTTCGGCGTTTCCTTCGAGATCAGGGTTGCCTCAGCTCACAAAGTTCCCGAAAGGGTTCTGAAGATCCTGGCCGAGAACGAGAAAAGGGGTGAGCCCTTGGTCTATATAACCGTGGCCGGAAGATCGAACGCGCTCTCGGGAATGGCGGACGCCAACACGAGATATCCGGTGATCGCATGCCCGCCTTACTCTGAAAAGTTCGCCGGGATTGACATCTTCTCCTCCCTCAGGATGCCCTCGGGCGTTGCACCGCTGGTCGTTCTCGAGCCCGAGGCCGCTGCTCTGGCTGCCGTTAAAATTCTGGCGCTGGCCGATCCAGCGCTCGGGAAGAAGATCTCGGAATACCAGAAGAAGATGAGGGAGAAGATAGAAGCTGCGGACGAAAGACTGCGCAGATGAGCAATTATTATTAAATCCCGCTCCGATTTCTCTCGATGGAGATGCTGGGGGAGACTTCCGAGTCCTGCGGAGTCTTCGGTGTGTACAGGTTCGACTCAAAACCCGCCATCCCATACGTTTACTGGGGCCTCGTCTCGCAAAACCACCGCGGGCACCACTCGCACGGTTTTGTGACATTTGACGGCCGCATTCACAAATATCACAACCTTGGTCTGCTCCCCACTGCGAGGAGTCCGACAACCAGAATGATCTTCGGGAGGCTCGGGGGAAACGTCGGGATCGGGCACGTGAGATATGCCACTTCCGGAAAGGACACCCCCTACTGGCTCAGGAGGGATGTCCAGCCCTCCATCCTGAAATCCGGAAGGATCATCATAGCTCTGGCGTACAATGGAAACATTGTCAACTCAAAGCAGCTGAGGAAGGAGCTGATGGGAGAGTTCGGCAGCCTCCGCTCATCCTCCGACGCCGAGCTCATCGGAAGAAAGCTCCTCCTTGAGCTTAAGAGGGGGCTGGACCTGACGGATGCCGTTGAAAGATGCATGAGGGATGTCGAGGGCGCATTTTCGGTCGTCGGGATGACCGGCCAAGGCGAACTTTTCTCATTCCGGGATCCTTACGGCATAAGGCCGCTCTGCTACGGAAGCGATGAGGATGGGGGTGTGATCGCCGTCAGCTCGGAGAGCGTCGGACTTGACATAAACGACCTGACCTACAGGGGCGACATAAAACCCGGCGAGCTTCTCATCGTTTCCAAGAAAGGCACACGATTTGAGAGGGTGTGCGAGGGTGAGAGGAGGGCCTTCTGCAGCTTCGAGTTTGCCTACTTCGCCCGCCCGGACTCCATTCTCTGCAACGGGTGCAGGCCGGTGTACAAGATCAGGGAAGAGTTCGGCAGAAATCTTGCTAGGGAAAACCCGGACATAAGGGAGAAAATCGACGTGATCGTCTCGATCCCGGAAACCGCGGATGACGCCGCCTACGGCATGCATGCGGAAACCGGACTGCCATGGGAGAGATCCCTGAGAAAGCACAGGTACATCACCGACAGGGCCTTCATCTCAACCGAGGAGGAGAGGGACCTCATCATAAACAAGAAGCTGAACATCATCAACGAGCTCGGGGGAAGGAGGGTCGGGGTTGTTGAGGACAGCATAGTCAGGGGTGACACATCAAAGCGAATCGTCAGGAAGATAAGGAAGGCCGGGGCAAGGGAAGTGCACATGTACGTGACCTTCCCGAAGATAATCTCCCCCTGCTTCTACGGGATAGACATGGCAACCTTCGGGGAGCTGATAGGCTCCAAGCTTGATGAGGAGGGCATCTCCAAGGCGATAGGGGCGGACAGCGTGAGATACCAGTCTATGGAGAACTTCATAAGAGCCACGGGGATGAGTAAGGAGGAGCTCTGCCTGGGCTGCCTGACCTGCAGATACCCGACCCCCCTCGCTCAGCGGCTCGCCGACGAGATGAGGACAAAGATCATGAGGGGGGGAAAGGAGAGGGGAAGGATCTACGAGATCTGAGATTTCGACCTCAGCCTTCGCATGTGGGAGACGCTCCTCTCTATGTGCTCCGGAAGGGCGATGTCCTCCCTGTGCCTGAGCGGGCCGTCTATCCTCCTTATGCCCTCGAGGGAGATTCTCCTCGCCTCCTCCAGATCATCAGCTATCCCGACAACGGCCACCGTCCGCGATGAGAGGGCAAACATCCTGCCGTCGACCACCTCGAGCGATCCCGGGTAGATCCTGATCCTGTCGCCGTACTTTTCCCTCAGCCTCTCCGCGTCCGAGATGTCCACGGGCCTCGGTCCGGAGTACCTCGCGTATCCGCCGTAGTCGAGCGGAACCGCGTAGGTCACGACGGTCGCATCCCTCCTGAAGTGGAGCCTCCCAAGATTTCCGTCGATCGTCTTCAGACAGACCTCGACAAAGTCGTCCTCAAGAACCGTCAGGACGTTCATGACCTCCGGGTCCCCCCACCTGCTGTTTATCTCGAGGACCTTCACCCCCTCGGCGGTCGAGATGAAGCCGAAGTACATCACGCCGCGCAGGCCCGGGTTTCCGTAGGGGCCAGACAGAAAACCGTGAACCCTCTCACCGATCTCCAAGGCTTCCCTCCAGTCGGCCGCACTCATGAATGGAAGGATTTCCTCCCTGTCCTTGTAGGACCCCATTCCGCCGGTGTTCGGACCCCTGTCCCACTCGAAAGACCTCTTGTAGTCCCTGACCGCAGGCGTTGGAATCAGGTGCCTTCCGTCGCTGAGGAACTGGAGGGAGAACTCCTCTCCCTCAAGCTTTCGCTCGACTATGACCGGACCCTTCTCGAAGTTCGGGATGAAGAACTTTTCAAACATCTCCTCGCGTGAGCTGAAGTGGTCCCCCCAGACTCCGACCCCCTTCCCGACCGCCGGGGCGTCTGGCTTCACCGCAACCTCATCCCCTATCTCGTCAAGCCAGTCGTAGACATCCCTCTTCACTTCCTCGAGCGAGCTGTAGTCGGCCGGGAAGAAGACCCTGAACTCTGGGTTGGCCCGCGGACACGCTCTGGCGATGACCTTCCTCTGCTCAACCTTGCTGCGCTCGATGAAGAAGGAGAAGGTCGGGCAGATCATTTTCACTTTTGTCTCCGCCTCTATTCTGTCCCTCAGGCCTTTCATCCCCGGGCCCTCCGGACCGAGGACCCCGAAATCTATGCTGTCCTCGTGCTTCTTTGCGAACTTTACGATATCCTCTACGTTCAGGTCGGGAATCACAACATGCTCTCCTCCTGTTTGCTCGGCAAGTCTGAGGTTGAACGGGTTCCTCTGCTTGTCTGCTATGAATAGCCTGACCCTCTCCTGGCTTCTGGCGAGGATGTCCGCGATGCATGCCTCCCTGCTGCCGTAGCTGACGAGCAGAACCCCGATCAACCCTCCTCACCCATCCGAATGTGACCCTTTACCCATCTTCCGTCCCTTAGGACATAAACATTCTTTTTGCAGTCAACGGCAACCATGCCCCTTGCGATCAGCTCCAAAGCCATCCTGTAGGCAGGCCCGTCGCACTTCTCCTTCATCAGGGCCTGCTGCTCCTCGGGGCTGCGGCCCTCAACCGGGAGCGGGCCGGAAACCACGATTATCGGGCCGTGATCGGGGACCTCGTTCATGAGATGAATTGTCGATCTCGTTTCCTTCTCGCCGGCCTCTATCTGATCTCTCACGGCGTGCAGACCCGTGTACTTCCTCCTTCCGCCCTCAACAATAGAGAGGTCCGCCGGGTGGACGTTCAGCACGCGGTCGGGGAACTCCTTGAGAAATCTCTCCGTGAGAACATACATGTAGCCGGAGCAGGCGATGATGTCCGGCTCCCACCCCTTCTCCCTTATGACCCTGATCAGCCTCTCCTCGTACTCCTTCCTCACATTCATGTCGCGGATCGGTCTCCCGGCGTAGAAATCCTTTATGTCGGCCACCTCCACGGGAATGCCCAGCCTCTTCAGCTTCTCAATCCCGCTGGCGCTCTTGGAGCTGGAGATGGCACCGACAACCTCGAAGAGATCGCTGCCGAGCATGAAGGGGACAGCGCTGGCCCCGCCCGAGAAGAGAACAACTATCCTCATCTTTCTGCCTTTACCGGGTGCGAAGATCGGCTTCGGATCGCACATCCTCCCACTTGAACTTCAGCCTGAGCTTCATAAGGTCTTCCTTTATCTCGACTTGGAATCCAAGCTGAGTTAGGGTCTGCTCGATGAGCTCGCGCATGAATCTCTTGCTCTCCTCGGACATGAGGACCACGGTGAACTCATTCTCCGCGATCTTGACGAGGCTGCAGAGGTTGCAGGCCTCAAGCCTCTTCAGGTAGTCCTCAGGTGTCTTTATTATGCTGACCAGCTGTTCCGCGTGCGAGTTTGCTATTCTCTTTCCCTCCCTGTAGAACTCCTCACGGGCGGGCGAGGAGTTTATGTATTTCAGAAGGAGGAGCCAGTGATCCACGTCCAGGATGACGTGCTCGCCCTTGCTGAGCAGGGCCGACCACATCTTCATTTTCTCTATGTTTTCAGGGTAGTCGAAGTTTCTGTGGAAGAATTTGAGCGAGGCCCTGACAACCGCGCTCTGTGTCCCTCCCATCTTCCTGACAAGGGATGAGAGGAACTCCATGCTCTCGTCGTCCAGCGCGACCGTCACCCTGTGTGGCCTCGGCATACATTTCTGTCTTTGCAGCGGACCTAAAATAACTGAGATGATTTAACATTGTGTTAAAAATTGACCCCGGGGTCATACCCTTTCACAAAAAGGATTTTAAACCGATGAACGAAAGACTCGGGGAGACGATGACGGAAAGAGTGATGAAAAACTCCTCGTACCTGAACGCTCAGTCGACCACCGGGACGAGAACTAGGGTAAGGGATGTCAGCCCGACGAGCGGAATGTGCCCGATCTGCGTTAAGGAGTGCCCGTTCCTCTGCGAGATCGGACTCTCCGCTTTCAGGGGGCGCGAGGTCCTCTATCCTTCCCCCGAGTACTTCGGCCAGAGCACGGCGGCCTCCCTGAAGGACTACTGGCTCGACTGGTCCCACTTCAACATTCTGGCTAGGCTGCGCGGAGCAGAGGGGATAGCCGAGGACTCCGACCTTGCGCTGTTCCCCAATGTCGACATAACCTCGGAAATGGGGGGCATAAAGCTCAAGGTCCCGCTGGCCTCGGGCGCCTACGGCTCAACCGCGGTGGCCAAGAACTACTGGGACGCGCTGGCCGTCGGTGCGGCCCTGTCCGGAATCATCCTCATAGTTGGGGAAAACGTCTGCGGGATGGACCCGAACGCCCAGCTCACGAACGGGAAGATTTCCAAGTCACCCGACATGGAATACCGAATTAAAAAGTTCAGGGAGTTCTGGGACGGGAAGCATGGGGATGTATCCGTCCAAACCAACGTGGAGGACCAGAGGCTAGGGGTCGACGTCTACGTCATCTCCAAGCTCGAGGTCAACATAATCGAGAGGAAGTGGGGTCAGGGGGCCAAGGCGATAGGCGGCGAGGTGAGGCTGAACTCGATCGAGAGGGCCCTGACCCTCAAGAAGAGGGGGTATCTGGTCATCCCGGATCCGGAGGACAGGGCGGTCCAGGAGGCCTTCAGGGCCGGGTTCTTCAAGACCTTCGAAAGGCACAGCAGGGTGGGAATGCCGAAGGAGAGGGACTTCGTTGAGGATGTGGAGTGGCTGCGCGAGCAGGGAGCGAAGAAGGTCTCCATAAAGACGGGGGCGTACAGGCCGGTTGATGTCGCCTGGACGATGAGGGTTGCCTCGGAGGCCAAGGTCGACTACATAACCTTCGACGGTGCGGGAGGTGGAACGGGCATGAGCCCCGTGCCGATGATGAACGAGATGGGAACCCCGACC
>CAZZKZ010000011.1:0-2074 GCA_964654915.1 Hadarchaeota archaeon (SeqCode) | reverse complement strand
CCGACCGGGGTGCGCACGGGGCGGGCCCCCTCGGGCCGCGGCCACCGCGACCGCGATCGCCAGCGAGGTGGGGGGTGAGGACGAGGGGGAGTCGGTCAAGCTGGGGCTGGAGAGGGCGGAGGGGATCGACGGGATAAGGGGGTGTCTGGTGATCCGCGGGAGGCATGCGGGGATTGTGGGAAGGCTCCCGCGCCTGATTCCGGTCGATAGAAGCAACGTTTTAAGCGAGGTTGACTGGGTTTAGTTTCGGTTGTCGAATGAGGTGGACCGCGGCTGCCCTGACAGTGGCGCTGTTGGCCGCTGCCTTCTGCGTCTATCTCGCCCTCTCTGCCAGATGGGGATCGGGAGGCCGCCTCCCCTCATTCGTGGAGAGAACGGCGATCGTTCACAGGATAATCGACGGGGACACGATCGAGCTGGATGGAGAGGAGAGGGTCAGGCTCGTCGGGATAAACGCCCCCGAGCTCCACCCCGAGCCCGAGCCTGGTGCCCTGGAGGCCGTAGAATTCCTGGAGAACATCTGCCCGCCGGGGACGACGATCGGCCTGAACATCGACGACATGAAAACCCACGACGTCTACGGGAGGACGCTCGCCGTGATCTACGTGAAGATAGGTGAGAACTGGGTGAACGTGAACGCCGAGCTGCTGAGGAGGGGCCTGGCCGAGATACTCTTCATCCCCCCCTCCGAGTTCAACCCCTGGGAGTGGTTGGAGAACAGCTGACTGGACGGCCTCAGGGTGCGGTCGCGGCTCCGCCGATGAAGGCCAGGAGCCCGATGAACATTGCAATCTTGCAGTAGAGGGATGCTCTCCCGGCCGAGATCTTTGCCTGCGATTTCAGGATCTCCACAGCTGCAGCCGTGAAGATGAAGAGGGAGGGGACGAGAAGGATGGCGTAGAGCGGTCCGAAGATGTCGAGAGCCGAGGGAAGCGGAGAGAGGCAGACGGCGGAGAAGATGAGGGCGGAGGCGGTCACGGCGGCTTTTCTCTTCCCGTGGACTATCGGGAAGGTCCTCAGCCCCAGCCTCCTGTCCCCGACCATGTCCTGAATTGATTTGATGATCTCCCGGCCGGCCGTTGAGAGAAAGGACAGGAGGAAGAGGATGAAGGTCGGGGCAAGGCTCCAGGTCCCCGAGGCGGACTGGGCCAGCCCCCCGAAGAGGAACGTCGACCCGACCAGATAGGCTATCGTGAGGTTGCCGGGGAGGCCCGACCTCTTCAGCCTGGCCGGATAGGCGACCAGAACCGCGGCGTTGAAGCCGGCGAGGAGAAGGCAGGGAAGGCTGCGCAGGGCCGCGGCGAAGACCATTCCGGCAACGAACAGGAGCCTGGACACCATCAGGACATCCTTCAGCCTCACCCTTCCGGACGGTATTGGTCTCCCGGGCTTGTTTATCCTGTCGATGTCCCTGTCGAAGAAGTCGTTGATGGCGTTGCCCCCGCCGGTTATCAGGAAGGCCGCGATGAAGGAAAGCAGATAGGCCTGCAGGCTGCTTCCCCCGGACACGAAGCCCCCTATCAACACGGCCAGACCGGCTAGCAGGCAGTTCACGGGCCTTGTTAGCTCTATCAGCTCCCGAATACTTTCACCCACCTCTCTCTCCCCACAAAGGACTTAAGTATTGCTTCGGGGCTATCACCCGATGCAGGCAGGTCTCCCGCTGGAGAGCGCGATAGCGGAGATAGTGAGCGAGATCCGCACGCGCGAGAGGATGAAGATGGAGATCGCCAAGAGGATCACCGGTGACCCCGGAGCATCGGAGCTCCTGAGAAGGGTTGGTGAGCTCACCCCCACCGAGATCTCCGTCTGCGGGGTTGACGGCGGGCTGCTCCAGCTGAGCCTAAGCACCTTGGACATCGTGGTGGTGAGGGCTGTCGCGGCGATCTTCAGATACTCCGGCCGTTCCCTAGTCTCGGTGGACTACTACCCGTCCGAGCGCGTCCCGCCGAACTTCTTCCTGCTGAAGGAGCCGTTGGACTCGGCCCGCGCCGGGGCCCCCGGGCGTCGCCGGCCGACGGCGGGGGCGGGGGTCGGCGTGCCCGGGGGGGTGCTCGGCGGGGGGGGGGCACCG
>CAZZKZ010000010.1:0-6440 GCA_964654915.1 Hadarchaeota archaeon (SeqCode) | reverse complement strand
GACCGGCGAGTAAACCTTCCGGAGAACGAAGTAGCCCTTCTTTGGTCTGCGGTAGCAGTCCACAACCGACCAAGTTATTGCCGGCCAAGGATCAACGAACATGAACTGAAAAATTCCGGTTATTCCCGTGTATTTTCTCCTCCTGTAGCTTTCAACCGCAAACTTGAGCAACCTGGCCTGATAGTCCTGTGAGTTCTCGACGAACTCCTCTATCGAGTTCCCCATCCTGATTTTGGCCACCCTGAAGGTCTCCTCGTACTGGAAGTTGTGAAACTCCCATTTTGACCAGTTCGGCGGCCAGAGATCCCTTCCGAAGGTCTCCTTCATGGACTCCACGTTCATCAGAGCCTGAGCCCCGAACTCGGTGGGGCAAGGTCCTCCTGGTATGCCCGCATACATGTGGTAGTCCCCGTGGTACCATCCCGGATAAACGTGCTCCCTGAACTCGCTCGCCAGATGAACATACCTTGTTTTATCGAGCTTCTTGGCCAACCTGTAAAGAGGGAGATCTATCCATTTTATGTCCTCCGCTTGGGGCTCGTTGTGGCAGCACCACACGGTTATGCTCGGATGGTTGAACAGCATCGTTATCATCTCCTCCATCATCGGCAGGGCCCGCTTCACGACGCCCCTGTGGTATGACCACTGTAAGGGGAAATCCTGCCAGACGAGAATCCCCATCTCGTCGGCCACATCGTAGAGCTCCTTCCTCTCGACGTGTGCGTGAACGCGGATGAAGTTTATGTTGCACTCCTTCACTAGCCTGAGGTCCCTTTCGTACTTTTTCCTGTCCATCTCGGATAGCCACTGGGTGTGAATTACGTTCGTGCCGCGCGGGAAGAACCTCTGCCCGTTGATGTACCAGTTCCACTCCCTGTCCGTCCGGAAGCTGCGCAGCCCGAACCTTCCACCAACGCGATCGCTCACGGCCCCGGCCACCGAAACCTCCACCTCGAAGGAGTACATGTTCTGTTCTCCGCGGTCCCAAGGCCACCAGAGCCGTGGTCTGCTGATTGAAAGCCGGAATCCGATTTCGTTCACACCGGGCGACAGCCTCACGGCCCTCTTCAGCCTGGCCACCTCTCTTCCGGAGTTCTCCTCGCGTATGACCAGCCTCAGATCTGCAGCAGTCCTCCTTCCCCCCATGTTTCTGAGGGTCAGGCGCGGACACAACCTAGCCATGCTTCCACCCATCTTTTGAGAGATCATCACCGAGTCCACCTTAACGCAGCCCGTGAGTATCAGCTCAACGGAGTTCCATATGCCGCCGGTGTTCCACCTCTGCCCCTCCCTGCCAACTCCGCCGGGCCTGCAATCGTGATGACCGTAAACGCCCTTGATCAGTCTCTTCCGGTTGGGCCAGTCCTCCGGCTTTTCCCAAGGTGAGTCGACCTCCACGGAGAGGAGGTTCTCTTCCTCCAAGAGCCGGCTAACATCGAACTCGAAGGGAGCAAAATAACCCTCATGCGTCCCCAAATATTTCCCGTTGATCCAAGCACTGCAGAAGTAGTCCACCCCATTGAAACGCAGGGTTGCGTGTCCCGCGTCTCCGGCAGCCCTGAATCTCCTTCTGAACCACACTTTTCCGTGATAGTCCTCCAAGCCGCCGAGGTGCCAGTTCACGGGTATCCTCATCTTTCTCCAGCCGGAGTCGTCGAGATGCCGGTAGAACGGTCGTTCCGACTCATCCAAGTCGTCCGGAGTTTTGAACTTCCACCGACCGTCTAGGCAGACAAGGCGCTCCGCATCGCGATATAAAAACATCGGCGCCTTCATCTCAGCCCCCGCGCCTGAACCCGATCCCTCGAACAGCGATTCTGGCCGGCTGATTCAGCTCTCCCTCTATCTCGAACTTCACCCCGGCTATCTTTTCCATGAGAATGATGTTCGTCACGGTGTGAAGCGTGAGCTTGGAGCACCTGATTTCCGATCTGCCGCCCGCGATCGTCATGTAGGGAATGAGCTGATCCGCGAGATGTTCGTCCACACCGGCACCGCTTTCAAGCTGTTTTATCAGGTTCACGGCTGCCTCCTCCCCCACTCTCTCGGCGGGTTTCCCGGGCCTGCCCAGGGCACTCGCCCCCAGCACACACATATTCTCGGTTTCTGCCCAGAGGGTTATTCCGGCTCCGGGTGCGAGGTGGGGGTCCGACTCCGGCGGATAGGTTTCCTTTTTTATATCGATGTTTGAGTAGCCTGCCTTTAAAAGCCTCCTCGCGGCCGCGTGCGCCATCCTCTGCGCGACGTTGGGATGAAGCTTAACACAGTGTGCCACTCCGAGAATTCTTTCGACCTTTCCCGGTTCCATGAGTTCGATGGGTTCAAGCATCTCCACCGGCGTTATCTCCGCCCTCACGATGCCACCACCGGCTGGGTAGTGCCCCCTCCTCAGGCACTCTATCTTTGCCCGATATCCCATTCTCTCGATAACTCTCAGGGTGACGTTCTTCCAGAAGTCAATTGGTGGGGCCATCGGATTGTCGGTTCCACCGATGATCTCGACCGCTATTTTTCCGTCTGCGAAGGCCGCGGGAGGCATTAGGGTCTGGAGTATCAGCGTCGTGCTCCCCGCCGTGCCTATGTCTGCCCTGTAGGTCCCTCCGCATATCTTCGTCGGACTGAAGACGATCTCCGTGGAGCCAATCTCCGCACCACTCACCTCAGCCGCAGTCATCTTGGCCAGCACCTCAACCGCCTTCAGGTGCTGCGGCTGCAGGCCCGGCTTCTGCCTCTTCACCCTTATGTTAAAGATCCTAACCGGCTTTCTGAGCAGGGCGCACATGGCGGTCGTTATTCTGACCACCGAGCCACCGCCCTCGCCGAGCGACCCGTCAATCTCCAGCATCAATCAAATAAAGCAGAGCCATCTAAAAAGAGATTGGTATGGGTTTTGAAAACACGGTGCTCGATCTGGTGAAGAAAATTCCGCCCGGCAGGGTCACGACTTACGGTGAGATCGCCAGAGCCCTAGGGAGGCCCAGATGCTGGAGAGCCGTTGCGAGCGCCCTGTCCAGAAATCCGTTCCCAGTCCTGACCCCATGTCACAGAGTTGTGAGGTCCGACGGAAAAATAGGGGGCTATGTGTTTGGCAAAAAGAGAAAAGAGGCACTCCTCCGCATGGAAGGGGTCGAGGTTAAAAGGGGCAGGGTTGACCTCGATAGGTTCATGTTTAAATTCGGACAGCCTCAGCGAAGTATGTGATCGGTTTTCGAAAGCTCCCTCAGCCTCTCTATTCCATTTATCTCTTCTATGACATCGACAACGGCCTTCGGAACCAAACTCTGCCAGTTTTTGCCCTTGAGCATCCTTTCCCTGATTTCCGTTCCCCAGTAGATGCGCCTTTTTATCATCGGGGGCGATCTTGTTTCAAAGCCGGCCTCCTTGAAGAGCCGCCTGACCAGCGGGTTGCCGGAGTAGACGACGTGAAACGGTGGAGAGAATGAAACAACGTGGGAGACCCAGACAGCGTTGTTGTCCACATCCGGGATTGGAATTATGTGAATCCTCGAGAGATCAATCTTCTCCTCGGCCAGAGCCCTTATGAGCATCAGCTCGCGTTCTCCAGCCGTGAACGGATTTTCGATCGTGTGGCTTTTCTGTGCACTCCCTATCCCAATTATCAGCTCATCGACCTCCTGCATGATCCGCTTTACGAGCTCGATGTGCCCCTTGTGTGGCGGCTGAAATCTTCCGATGAATATTCCTCTCTTAACCATCGATCTACCACCGGATGATAATCTCCTGGCCAGTTTTAACCCTTGCCTCCAACGCCAGATTCCCCCGGTTCTTTGCGATCTCCAGCAGTCCAGAACTGCCCATGTAGGCGACGATCTCCCCTCTCCTGACATCTCCGAATGTTTTTCCGAGAACCGCAGTGAACTCTTTCTCTGGGAGGCAAACGTTAATTTTCCCGCCGCTAATTCCCCCAACGAAATTCATGTCTATGTTCGTTATCAGGTTTCCGAAGTCATCAACGTGCCAGACCTGCCCCCTTATGCTTCTGCCGCTTCTTTCTGGCTTTCTGACCGGCAACAGACGTATTCTTTTCAGGATGGGCCCGACAATCTCCGGTTTGGCTCCGCGGGAAAGATGGGCGGCCACGGGTGCCATGATATCTCTGCCGTGAAACGACGGGGAGATTTCATCCATCATCAGTTCCCTGTTTTTAACCTCTCTCACCCACTCGGCCCCAATCATTTTGAAAACGAAGGTCAAAATTCCGTTGTCCGGAGCTATGAAGGATTTCCCGTCCCCTGTCCTGAGCAGCACGATTTTTCTTCCCTTACCCACCTCAGGGTCCACGACCGCCACGAAGATAGACCCGCCCGGGAAAAACCGCGCGGCGTTATAGAGCAGAAAGCCCCCCGTCCACACATCAAACTTGGGAACCTCATGGGTCACGTCCACTATCGTGGCATCACCATTTATCGAGAGGATCACACCCTTCATGGCGCTCACAAAGTGATCCTTGGTCCCGAAGTCCGTCAGAAGGACTATCGGTGGACCGACCATCTCAGTCACCGAGCAGAATATCCACTATTTTCTCGGGCACAAATTCCACAAGATCGTCGTAACCCTGTCCGGTACCCAGGAACAGGATCGGCTTCCCCGTGACATAGCTCACCGAAAGGGCAGCCCCGCCCCTGGCATCTGCATCCATCTTGCAGAGTATGGCACCGCTTATGCCGACGGCGTCATTGAAAGCTCTGGCCTGCTCAACAGCATCATTGCCAGCCAGGGCGTCACCGATGAATATCACGGCATCCGGTTTGCTCACCCTCACTATCTTCTTCATCTCATCCATCAGGTTTGCATCGGTCTGCATTCTTCCGGCGGTGTCCACCAACACAACGTCGGCTCCGGTGGCTTTCGCGTGCTGGATGGCGTCGTAGGCAACCGCCGCGGCGTCGGCCCCCCTCTTCTGCTTGACAACAGGAATCTGCAGCCTCTGCGCGTGTATCTCGATCTGCTCGATCCCCGCAGCCCTGAAGGTGTCAGCCGCAGCCGCGACGACCCTGAAGCCCCTGTCCTTCAGAAACTTCCCGAGCTTCGCAATCGTGGTGGTCTTCCCAGTCCCGTTTATCCCGACGAACACTATCACCGCCGGTTCTCCGGTTTTCCTTTTTTCCTCGATCAGCTTCAGGAGATCCAGCTTCTCCTTGGGCGTGAGGATCTCCAAAAGAATCTTTCTCATCGTTTCGCTCACGACTTTCTTCGGGTCCTCGCCTGCCCTTACCTTCCTTTCAGCCAGCTCCTCTCTTAGCTTTTCCTTGATATGTGCCACGACCGGAAGCGCCACGTCGCTCTCCAGAAGAGAAACCTCTAGGTCCCATATGATGTCCTCCAGGTCCTCGGGTGAGAGCTTTCGGAAGATTATTTTTTTGACGGCCCTCCTCACGGTTTTTTTCGGCTTTTCGGGTGGAGGAGGTACAAGTTCCCTTGGTGCTGCAGACCTTTTGATCTCGGGCTTTTCAGCCTTCGGCTCGGTCTCCTCGACCTCCTCAACCTCCTCTTTCCCGCGACCGAGCTTCTCGCTTATTTTTTCCTTGACCTTCTTGAACTTCTCCCTGAGTTTCCCGAACATCTTTATGTTCCTCTTCGGCTCTCGCGCATCAGTTTCTCTGCCTCAGGGGTCAGTGATCTCAGTCTCTCATCCACCTTATCCAGGTTTTCTCTGAGGGTCTTCAGAGTCTCGTCTATCTCCTTTATCCTGCTTTCCAGAATCTCCCGTGCCTCCTTCGGTGTCTTTTCAACAACAACATTGGCGCCCACACTTACGAGCACAACGTTGGTCGAGTCTATTTTTGCCTTTATGAACGATCCCGAGCCAACCGGCGTCAGGATCTGATCTCCCTCCTTCATTTTTTCCATCTCCATCAGAAAGTTGAGCGTCATCGAGAACTCCGACCTCACAGCCGTGAGCTCGGCAATCTGCTGCTGTAGCAGTCTGCTCAGCCCCCTGTAGCTCTCAATCTGCGCGAGAACATCCCTCAGTTTCTCCTCTTCCTTCATCAGCTATCCCTCAACAAGCAGTCTGATTCTGGGGCTTTTCACCTCTTCCGGCCGGATCTCCTCCACCCTTTCTATCTTGATCAACGTTCTTTTAACCCCGTGCCTGCTTCCCATATCCGACAGAACCATCTCCAGTGCATGCCTTTCAGAAAGCGCGACTACCTCTTTCCTGAACCTCTGCACCCACAGCCCCTGTCTGAAGCGCCCCTCCACCCTGAAGATCCTTTTCATTCTATCAGCCCCAGCGAGCTTTCTATTCTCCCGAGCTCCGGACCGGTTGTCGTGCTTCCGGCTATCGCGCCTCTCGAGTTTGCTATAATGCAGATCCCCAAAAAGCTTACCCCGCCCCAGCCAGTCCCCCCGCCCCCAGGAACGCACAAGACACTCTCCACCACCCCGCCTTCCTCCCACCTCCACCCCGCATGCAC
>CAZZKZ010000009.1:0-1969 GCA_964654915.1 Hadarchaeota archaeon (SeqCode) | reverse complement strand
CCCCCCGCCCCGAACCCGCCGGGGACCGCAACAGTTCCGCCCTTCGCGGCGGGGAAGAATGTGTCGGCGACCCTCTGGCCTGTTATCAGCGGCTCCTCCGGGTTGAGCTTTTTCCTGTGGGGTCTCGGCTTCCTGACCGGCCACCTCTGCATGAGGCTCAGCTCAACCTTGCCGGAGGATGTCCTCAGCACGCAGACCGTTTCCTCGACCGTGAACTTTCCCTCGCGGATTTCCAGAACCGAGCCGGAAAGTCCCGGCGGAATCATTATCCTGTGCTCGATCATCTCCGTCTCTTTCACGGTTCCGATGACCGAGCCCTCCTCGACCTGCTGGCCCCTCTTCACGGCCGGTCTGAAATCCCACCTTTTGTCCCTCGGCAGGGCAGAAGCGGAGACACCGCGTCTGATGAAGTCGCCGGAGATTCCCTTTATCACCTCCAGCGGTCGCTGGATGCCGTCGTATATCGATCCAACCAGCCCGGGTCCGAGCTCAACCGACAGGAGGGCACCCGTCCCCTCGACTTTCTGCCCCGGCCTGAGACCCGTTGTCTCCTCATAGACCTGAATGACGGCCTTGCTCCCCTGCAGACCTATTATCTCTCCGATGAGGCCCTCTTCCCCGACCCTCACCATCTCGTACATCCCTGAGCCTTCCATCCCGTCGGCGATAACGACCGGACCGGTGACCCGGATGATTCTTCCCAGCTCCATCCCTCCGGCTGCCAAATCTTAATATCTCGCGTCTGAGGCTTAATATAATGAGGCTGAGATGGACCCTCTGAAGGCTGTTCTCGAGGCGGAGGAGAAAGTTCGGAGAATCAGTGAGGAGGCAAGGAGGAAGGCCGAGGAGACAGTGAGGCTCGCCAGGGAAAAGGCGGAGGAAATCAGGCTGAAGACCGCCGCGGAGGCCGAAGAGAAAGCCAGGCTGATAATCGAGAGGTACAGGAGGGAGGCCGAGAGGGAGGCCGAGAGGATCAGGAAAGATTTCGAGAGGAGGCTCGCCGAAATCGAGGAGAGGGCCAAGAAAAGGGCCGGGGAGGTGGCAGCCCGGATAGCGGGGGAGCTGCTGGGGTGGTCGCACGCTAAGGCCTAAGAGGATGAGCAGGGTCACCGCGGTTTACCATTCCAGGCACCACGAGAGAGTAATGGCTGGGCTCCACGAGGCCGGGATAGTCGAGCTCAAAAAGGTAGAGGATGAGAGGCTCGGAAGCAGAGTCGCGGCCGAGGAGATAAGGGAGCTGAAGGATATCGCGGCTCGGCTCGCCGGCCTGAGGGAATTTCTCGGGGAGCTGCCGGCCGGGAAGGTTACCGTGCGGGAGGAGACGGCCGCGGCCGTGAAGAGGGAGGCTGGAAGGCTGCTCTCGAAGCTGGAGCCCGCGGTCATGGAAATCAGGAGAGAATCTGAAAAAATCGAAAGCAGGAGAAGAGACATCTTGGAGACAATTGAAAAGCTCCGGCCCCTGAGCGAGATTGCTCCCGATCTGGATCTGCGCCTTCTCCATCAGATCACGCACTTGAAGGTGTTTTTCGGGAGGATTCCGGAGGAGGGGCTCGAGGAGTTCAGGAAGGAGGTCGAGCGGGTCCTGCCCGGAAGGGTCATCCTCCGCGCCTCGACCGCCGGGAAAAGGCGGGCCGTTCTCATGCTTGCGCCGGTCAGCGATGCCCCCGCGCTCCTTCCCCTGTTCTACAGGCACAGCTTTGAGGTTCTGGAAATTCCAAGGCTTGATGGCAGACCATCCGAGCTCCTGATTGACCTCGAGAAAGAGCTCGGGGAGCTGGAGACGAGAGGAAGGAAGTTGGAGAATGCTAGGAGGAAAATAGCGAGGCGCTTCTGCCGTCGAGTCTGCGCCACTGAGGAGATGATCCTGAACGTGTTAGAGAGGCTGGAGGCCGGGGGCCTGATGGGCTCGACCGCGAGCACCACCGCGAGGGAAGGCTGGGGGCCCCGGGGGGGGGTGGCGAGGGCCCGG
>CAZZKZ010000008.1:0-3955 GCA_964654915.1 Hadarchaeota archaeon (SeqCode) | reverse complement strand
GCCCTCTGCTCGGCGAGGAAGGCCGTGACCGCGTCCCTGACGGCCTCGGACCTGCTCGCGTAACCCTTCTCCTCAAGCAGGTCGTCCAGCTCCCGCAGGAGATCCGACGGAATAGTCAGACTTATCCGCTCGAGCTTCATTCTCCCGCCTAGAAATCCGCGCCCGTCGCTTTTCACTCTTTCCGTTCAGGATCCTCCCGGCTCTCATCAGAACTTCCTCCCCGCCGTTCCCGTCGTCGAAGATGACCCACGTGACGTGCGGCGTGACCTGAGATATCCTTGCCAGTACAAGCATGAGCCTCTTCCTTTCGTCCTCGCTCCTGACCCTTGTGAAGCCCCAGCGCGCCTCGGCCGGCTCCAGACCATCGATGATGTCGGACTTCCTCCACAGCTTTATCCTGTCCCAGAAGCTCTTCTCGCCGTTGTAGTCCTCCTTTATCTTCGCAATCCTCTGCAGGTCCTCTTGGTCAAGCGGCTCCAGCGAGCAGTAGTGGATCAGCCTCATCCACCCGGTTTTCGGTCTGGAAGAGGTTTATAAAGACGAACGGATTGAACCCCGGTGCGATTTTTACAGGTTCAAACCATTTTTCACTAAATGGGCTCGTGAACAAGACGGTGAGGAAACTCGAGCTGGCCGGCGCGGTGGAGGCCACGAGGTTTGGCGTGAGGATCCTGTCCCCGCCGCGCATACTCAACCTCTGGGCGACCGAGCGAAACTTGGCCCGGGACATCTTTTTCGTCTTCCGCGCGGACCCGCTTGAGAAGGTGGAGGGGGAGCTGCCCGGCTGCGCCATCCTCACGGCCTTCTCTGGATGGGCTTTCTTAACGGGGAGCAGGCCGGCGGAGTACTCCAGCGTGCACTTCTACGTGAGCGACAGGGAGATGTTTTTGGACTGGTTTGAGCCCAGGAGGCAGAGGATGCGGAGAACCAACCCAAACGTGTTCGTTCTCTACAGGGACGACCCCCACCTGATCTCCGCTTCGAGGAGGGGAATCGCCCCAGTCCCGCAGATATACGTGGACATATACTCGATAGGAGGGCCGGAGGCTCAGCCGTATCTGAGGGACATCGTGGAGTCCCACCCGGAGCTGGGAATGTGGTAGAGATCTGGCATCCGGAACTCGTCGAGAAGTCTTGGCGCGTTCTCAACAGGCTCAGGAGCTTTGCGGATTTCGTTCTCATAGGCGGATGGGGTGTCTTCCTCTGGGCCCGAAGGGCGAAAAGCCGCGACATCGACATGTGCATCGACCGGGACAACTTCTACGCGCTTCAGCGAAGGTGCGCGGAAGTCGGGGTCGTGGTCAAGCGCAACCCGAGGCTCAGAAAGTTCGAGGCGGTTCCGGATGGCGTGGAGGTCGGCATCTACACACCGTTCATGTGCAACCTGGTCATCCCCTGTCAAGACATCATGGCTGGCGGCATGACCTCAAAAGTGGAGGGCTTCAGGGTCGCCGTTCCCGAGGTCCTTCTCCTGCTGAAGGCGCAGGCGGCGAGGGAGAGGTGGGGCTCGGAGAAGGGACTCAAGGACAGGGTGGACATAATCTCCCTGCTTGCTTTTGTGGACGTGAAGTTTGACCTCCTAGAGGGTCTCGTAAGAAAGTACGACAGGGACATGGAGCTGATCGGGACCCTTGTGAGGGTTCTGCGGGAGAGCAGGCGGGAGTACAGATTTCTGGGCCTTAGCTACGAGCGTGACGGATCCCGGATCCTCCGGACGCTGAAGCGGAGACTCGGGCGGGATTTGTTTCTGTCTCAAACCCGATGAGGATACGCTTTTACAACCGCAACCGCAAGTTTGACCGGTGAGGTTCGGGGCGGTTTTCACGGCGAGCGGCCGGCAGGCGGACCCGCGTGAGGCCGAGAGGGCCGCCAGGCGGGCCGAGGAGGCCGGTCTGGACTCCTTCCTCGTCTGGGACCACTACATGCTCCCGCAGACGGACCAGACCCTCGAGGCCCTCGCCCTTCTGGGATACCTGGCCGGCCGGACGGAGAGGATAAGGCTCGGGACCTGCGTGACACCCCTGCCGCTGAGGCCGCCGGGAATTCTGGCGAAGGCCGTCGCGACTCTGGACGTCATCTCCGGCGGCAGGATCATCCTCGGGGTCGGGGCCGGATGGCACAGACCGGAGTTCGAGGCCTACTCGGATTGGCTGGACGACGCCGCGAGGGTCGACAAGACCGAGGAGGCCCTCAGGCTGATGATCGAGCTGTGGACGAAGCCCCGCGTGAGCTTCTCCGGGAGGTACTACAGGGTGAGGGATGCCGTGCTCGAGCCGAAGCCGGTGCAGAAGCCCCACCCGCCCCTCTGGTTCGGGACGGCCGGAAGGAGGATGCTCAGGCTGGCGGCGGAGTTAGGGAGCGGCTGGATTCCGATTAATCTCTCGCCGGAGGAGTACGCTCTCGCGAGGAAGAGCCTAGCGGGCCGCGTCAGGAAGGGCTTCGTCTTTGCGAACGTCTGCTGGCCCTCCGCGAGCGAGGCGGAGATGAGGAAGAAGGTGGCGGACTTCGGCAGGGCCGGCTGCGACTACTACCTCGAAGTTCTCGGGGACGATTACGAGAGGCAGATAGGGTGGATGGCCGGGCTGGCGCGCAAGGTTTGATTGTCGGAGCGCCGGGGGTGGGATTTGAACCCACGAGGCCCAAAGGGCCACACGCTCTCAAGGCGTGCGCCTTACCTGGCTTGGCTACCCCGGCCCAGAAACAACTCTGTCCCTTTCAGGATAAATGCCAAACCCCGCCGCCCATCACTTCAGAAATCCCAGTTCCCTCAGCTGCCTGATGATTATGTAGAGAACGCAGGTGTTCGTCCTCACGTTTGTCTCCCTGGCCAGCTCATCCAGGATGTTCTTCACGGTCGGCGGCAGGTATATGACGAGCTTCTGGTTCTTCGGCTCCACGAAAATATCCTCGAGCGGGATCGGATTCTTGGAGGACTTCCTCAGCTTCACGGTGAAACATCTGATGCATCGGATTTAAGCTCAACGTGCACATCTTCGGCCATGCTTTCGTTCCACGGTGGGTTTATGCCGCCCGCACGCCAGAGGTTCTGCTGGGGAAGATGAGGAGCGCGGAGGACTACAGAAGGTGGGAAAGGCTTGTTGCGGGAAGGAGGGTTCAGCTCAGGTACGTGGCAGCGGCCGCTGTCCTCGCCTCGCTCTGTCTGGCCCTCGTCCTCAGGCCGCCGGGCGAGCGGACCGTGACGGCCGGTCTGTTCAGGTTTTCCTCCGAGGCGGAGTTCAGAAGGTGGATCACCAGCACGGGCTGGATGTCCTCCTATCTGCCGAGGTTCACCGTGATGTCCTCGGAAGCTCTGCTTCTTGAGGCCGGCTTCAGGGCGTCGGCCGAGCGCTTCTCCGTGACGAACGTGCAGGTGGCGGGGATAGACGAGCCGGATGTGGTCAAGACCGACGGGATAAACATCTACTTCTCACCATCCGAGCAAATCTTCCACATCTGGTGGTGGATCCCCGGCCTGAGGGACTTCTGGGACTGGCCGGATTACCCGGTTGAGACCCGCAAGACCCACATCATAAGGGCGTATCCTCCCTCCGACCTTGCCGTGAGGTCCAAGATAGACAAAAGCGGGGACCTGCTTCTGGTCGGGAACATCCTCGTTGTTATCTCCTATGACGGAATCACAGGGTTCGACGTCTCAAATCCGGACTCGCCGGCGGAACTCTGGAACATCGAGCTGAGGGACCAGCTGGTCGCCGCCAGGCTCCACGAGGGCAGGATCTACGCGGTCTTGCAGTCTTACGTTTCGCAGGAAATCCAGTTCCCGCTCATCCCCTTGAGGTCTGGCGAGAGAGATCTCGAGATCAACGTCACTGACATATACCACCCGCCTGAGCTGATTCCTTTCGACACGGTCTTCACGGCAGTTGTGATAGACCCGACCGACGGCCGCCTGGTCAGAAGCGTGTCGTTCGTCGGTCAGTCCGGCTCGTCCGTCGTC
>CAZZKZ010000007.1:0-3766 GCA_964654915.1 Hadarchaeota archaeon (SeqCode) | reverse complement strand
AAGGGCACGTGGGTGGGTTTCTCGGTCGACGAGGTTCTAGAAGAGGCAATCGAGAGGGCGTACGAGATCGTGAGGGAGCATGCACCCGGCGAGAGCGAAGGGTTCTGGAGAAAGACGGCTGAACTCGTTGGGGTCGGGGCGCTAAGGTACTCCCTGCTGGCAACATCTCCAGAGAAGAAAATCGTTTTCAGGTGGGAGGAGGCGCTCGATCTCAACAGGAACAGCGGACCGGCCATCCAGTACTCGCACGCAAGGGCGTGCAGCATCCTGAGGAAGGCCGGCAGGGCGAAGAAATTGACGCGGCGGGGTGATCTTCTGAGCAGCCCGCAGGAGGAGAAACTTATCAAGCTGCTCGCAAAGTTCCCGACAGTCACTAAAATGGTGGGGGAAACGCTACAGGTGCATCTCCTCGCCATGTTCGCCTCGGAGGTGGCGCAGGCCTTCAATGTTTTCTACGAGGCGTGTCCGGTTCTTTCCGCGGAACCGAAAGAGCTGCGCGAGGCCAGGCTGGCCCTAGTGGACTGTGTGAGAATAGTCCTGCGCAACTCCCTGGGCCTTATGGGGATCCCTGCTCCCGAGAAGATGTGAGCCCGGCCGACAGGGTCTCCCTAAGTTTCTTGTACCACTCCCTCGGCACTGGCCTCTGCTGGTGGAGTTCCCTCCTGTGGGCCTCGAGCAGCTGTGGCTCCAGGCCCACGAGCTCGGATGCGGTGCAGACCCTGTTCCCGCTCAGCTTGGCCGTCGCGGCCAGCGGCGAGATGAAATCCGCATAGTCGGCAGACCTGAGCAGATGGTGATCGACAACAACCGTGCCCACGGAGCGGCATAGCCGCAGCATGTTGGTTCTGGCCCTTTCCAGTTTTTCGCTCTCGATTTTGAAACCGCGCAGATAGATCGGGGGACCACCCAGGATGAGCAAATCGGGTCTTTCACGCAGAATCAGTTTGAGAACATTCGCATCCATCGGCCCCTGAACATCCGAGGCGTGCATGACCGTGCCCCTCTTGGTTTTCACCGTGAGCATCAGGAGGTATCCCTGGTTGATCTCGCCGTGCGGCACCGGTCTCGAGAATCTCAAAACGGTTTCCCCGAACCGGAAGGTTCTGCGGTCGGCCGGCTTTACATCGGCAATGCCTGCCGACTTCTTGAGGAAGAGATAACCGCGCTTCTTCTGGGCCACGTTTATGTTCTCGGCGATATCCTTGACCAAAATCTGCTTGCCGCCGTAGATTTTCTCCGCGGTCTCGGGCGAACTCCAAAGCCACAGCCAATCGTGGAAGTGAGGGGTGTAGTGGTCGAAGTGATAGTGGCTGATCGTCACTATGTCTGCCCGTCTCGCCGCCTGAAGTATGCGCTTCTTTGACTCAACGAGCGCCGTGTACTCGATCTCGTGCGGACTCAGATTGAATCTCGGACCAAGGGCCGAGCCCGGATCAACAAGAACCGACACGTCGTCGGTTTCAACCAGAACGCTCATGCCGCGAACCCCGAGGCTCTCAAAGGCGAGCGGTGAAATCGAAATCTCTCCTTCTCCCAGCTCAAATCCTTTCATGCACACCTAACTGGATCAGTGATGATTATAAACCGAGGGGCAGCTTCTTTACTTGATGGGCAGCGTAAGGTACCTCGAGAAACCGCGTTTTAAAAAGCCGAAAGCGATTGCGGGCTTTCCCGGGATAGCAAATGTCGGCAAGCTTGCGGCGGATTTCATGATACACAAGCTGGGGGCAAAAAAGTTCGCCGAGATATTTTCCGAGCACCTGCCAGAGTGGGGCCTCCCAGAAGATGGCGACATAAGATCCATGAGGGTGGATCTTTACTACTGTCTGCCGCGGAGGGCCAACAGTCACCTCATCCTGGTCACGTCCGATGCCCAGGCCACCTCACCCATCGGTCAGTACATTCTAAGCGATGAGATAATCGATGTCCTCGAGAGGACGGGGACCGACATGGTCGGATCCATGGCTGCCTACGCGGCCGAGACCGGTGAGGGCCGGAAAACCGTTCTCGGAGTGGCCACCACGGAGCGCGCGCTCGAGGCACTCAAAAGGGCCGGGGTGGAAATTCTCTCGGAGGGCGTTATAGTCGGGATGAACGGTCTCATACCGGCCATGGCAGCCCTGAAAGGCATAGACGGTTTCTGCGTGCTCGGCGTGACCAAGGGCAACAGAATAATCGATCCTGTCGCGTCCGATGCCGTCATAAAGGCCATCTGCAGCATCCTCAACTTCAGGATGGATTCCTCCGAGCTTCTGGAGCAGTTCGGATCCCTGAGCGGCAGGCTCATCGAACCCGGCGGTGAGGAGGAAACGAAATACATCGGGTGACCGGGTTGCCCGTAAATCTCTCCGAGAGAGAGATGCGCGAGATAGCCGGCAAGTTTGTCAGCCAGAGCATGAGGATAGGAAAGAGAAACGGAAGATACGAGGAGGTCAGGATACTGCACAACACAACCGATCCATCCTGCACTAGGTTCGCGGAGATCGTTGAGGAGGAGTGCTGGAGGGTGGGAGCCCACACGATATCGCTGGGGTATTCATCCAAAAGGGAGAAGCTGCGCTACGAGCTGAAGCCAGAGGATTCGCTGGCTGAGATGAGCAGGATCGGCAAGGCGATCGCGAAGAATGTCGATGTCACCATCTTCATCGGGGAGGAGGACGACCCGAACTGGGCAAAAGAGCTTCATCACAGGCTCAGGATCTCTGCACCGGTCAGGGAAAAGATACGCAGAATTCTTGACAGGAGAAAGGTGAGGTGGGCGTATTTCGGGTGGCCCATCCCGGAAGCCGCCAAGAGGTACGGGTGCCCCGTGAGCAGATTTCGGAGGGTATTCTTCGACAGCATAAGGGAGACCTTCAGCGGAGAGCTGCAGAGGCTCTGTCTGACCTACAGGAGGGCGCTGGAGGGGAAGCGTGAGATCAGGATAACCTGCGACGATGGCACGGACCTTAGGTTCAGCATAAAGGGAAGACCTATTCTGGTGGACGACGGGGTCATATCTGATGAGGACCTGAAGCGCGGCGATGTCGGGGTGAACATCCCGGCGGGTGAGGTTTTCGTTGCACCCATTGAGAGCTCGGCCGAGGGCGAGATAATCTTCGACGATGTTGCGATACCTGGCTTCGGTAAGGTGAAGGGATTGAGACTAGAGTTTAGAGGGGGGAGAATCGCCAGGTTCCGGGCCGAAAGCGGCGCTGATATCTTCAGGAAATTCTTGGATGCAAACACGGGCGACAAGGACAGGATCGCCGAATTCGGGATAGGGACAAACAGGATGGCAAGGTACACGGGCGGGAGCATAATAATCGATGAAAAGATCTTTGGAACCGTGCACATCGCGATAGGGAACAACCGCGGAGCCTACCACGGCAAAAACAGGGCGTCCGTCCACCTAGACATGATCAAGGACATGAGAAACGGGGAGGTTCAAGCGGACGGCAAAGCCGTGATCGTGAAGGGGCGCCCCGCGGAGATGTCTAGCACCTGAGCCTGTACATCCTGAAGACGCAGTTCACGCATCTGCTCGAGTAATAGTCATAAAGATCCGGGGGCATCTTTTTTGCCTCGGGCTTTCCGCTCGGACAGAGGTTGCACGGGATCTCGGGTTCCCACGTCGCATCCGCGCTCCTCCTGTGGCCGTCGATTATGGCGGGCCCCCAGCCTGTTCCGACTCTCTTTGCTCCCGCCCCTACCTGCCCCTCCACGAACTGCTCCGCTCCTCTTTCACCGGAGGGCACGTATCCCATGGTCCTTCCCCGATCTTGCC
>CAZZKZ010000006.1:0-4063 GCA_964654915.1 Hadarchaeota archaeon (SeqCode) | reverse complement strand
GCTGGTTACCCAGCTTGGCAAGCTTCATCTTGGGTTCTTCAGCCTCTTGCCAGACTCGCCCTCGCTCGGAATTCTGAGGTATCTTCTCTCGAAGAAGTCCTCACCCTCTATCTAACCTCAAGTTGTCATACGATACTTTCTGAAATAGCCTCAGATTCATTTGAAGAGCTGAAAGAGATACACGACAGTGTGAAGAGGATCGCCCTTCGATCGTCCTTGAGGTCGTGAAGTAGGAACTCAACGAAAGATATATGAAGTTTCCCGCCCATGATAATCGATTTGGGGATACAGTGGCAGTCGTGCCTCCCGATAAGGTAGAGAAGTTCATAACCTCCGAAGCCAGAATTGTTGGTATAACTTCGAACGACCCATTTGGTATTGGCCCCACTTCAACCACTTTTGCTGGTACAAAAGGTTTGGTAAAGGAAGAATCCTACAACGTTTGGAAGTCGTTTACGGTGCGGGAAGGGTTGCGGATTCCTGCCTGCCCACGATGAGAAGGTTGCGGTCAAGACCAATGGAACATATTCTTGAGGAGGTGAGGGTCAACGTGAGCGGAGGGAACAGATTTGTAACCCTGCATGCTGAAATGTTTTGAGGTATAAGGCAGACGGAATTCGTGTGAAAATCGCAGAGATCCAGCTAAAGGCCTGAATACGAACTGCCAGTTTATGAGAAAACCTCATTTCTTTCAAGACACTTGGAAAGCTTTTCGCATAGCTCAACGATCTCCTTTCCCTTTTTAATCTTCAAGATAATCCTTTCTCCAAGGCTTCCATTTTCGATCCTGTCCTCGATTACCCTGAGATACACCCTCTCCTCATCATCCGCATTTCTCCAAGCGTTATCGAAGAGAGTCCTGAGTTCATCCTTCAATTCAGCAGTTCCACCAACCACTGCAGAGTCGAGTTTCTTTAAAAGCTCATCTCTTGGAATTTCCTCAATATCTGCCCTTAAAATGCTTTTTACGAAAGCAGAAAGTGCGACGTCGCTTTTAATGCACTCCTGCTCGTCCATGATCTTTATCTCGATGCAGTTCCTCGAGAATCTGAATATTGCCCCCCTCGAGTTCACCCATTCTCTGCAGAGCACATAGGCATCTCTTGCAGCGAGTTCCTCGTAGATCTTCCTGAGAATCCTCTTGTATTCCTTAAAACTGCCAACCTTTTCGGGTATCACGTCGTTGCAGATCAAGGGAATCTCCTTTTGATTTATCCGGTAGTAGTGAACTCTTGTATCCACAAAGGAAATCTTTCCCTCGCACATAGGAGAGGCTGATGCGATTGCGGTAAGGTAGGGCAAAAGAATGCGCAGCTTGTTGTGCATCTCTATCGCTTCCTGCTCATCGCTGAAAGAAATGTTCAGCTGAAAGCTCTGAATGTTCAGCCAGCCGTGCTGTCTTATGTTGAAAATTCGATCGTATGCTTCATACAGGCGCCTATCCCTGTGATCCCACACATGCGCTTCTTCGAGCTTTAGCAGCGGATGCATTCCCAAACCAAGAAGTCTGTAATTGTCCATGTAGCTTAGCAGCTCTTCCAAACCGTTCTGCATGACTTCCTCGAACTCTGATAGGGTTTCAAAAGGCTCCGCCGCTCTGAGCTCAATTACATGCTTCTGCAATTCCTTTCCAACAAAAATCTTTCCAAGCCTGACTTCATTGTAAACCCTTCCAGCAATTTTTTTTATTATTTTATCGCTTACAGGCAGGGCGTTGAAATTCTCATCGTTAATCGAAAACTCGTGTTCTGGGCCGATCATAGGTAGTAAAGCATAAGGGTGCCGATTAAAACACTTACGAATGTCAGCGGGAGTCCAACCTTCAGGTATTCGCCGAAGCTCAGATTTATCCCGTATCTCTGCGCGGTTTCGGCGACGATTAGATTTGCAACGCTTCCGATAAGGGTAAGATTTCCGGCGAAGGTTGAGGCCATTGCCAGAATAAGCCAGAAATCGCCATCGTGCTTTGCCACGGGCAAGGTCATCATCACAAATGGGACGTTGCTGACGAGGTTGCTTCCGACCACGGTTACAAGGCTTGCGGTCAGGTATGAAGCGAGGTCATTTCCGAGGATAAGTGTGGAAACAAGATAATGGCCGTATTCCCTCTCGAAGGCATGCATAACTACGAATAGATTGCAGAAGAAGAGCAGAATTCCACCGTCGACCTTTTCCAGAGCCCTCTTTGGAGGTATTCCGCCTATCAGGAACATTATCGCGGCCCCAATTAGCGCTGAGATCGAGACTGGATAGACTTCGGCGACGAAGAGGCAGAGGACGAATATAAACACTGCAAGTGTCCTCACCGCGAGCCTTTTATCGAACTGCACTTCTGCTTTCGATATCTTAAAATTCTTGAAATCCTTGCGGTAGATTGCGTAAATTATGAGGTAGTTCGGGATCAGACAGACCGCACTTATTGGCGCAATGTTCTTTGCAAACTCAACAAAGCCCATCTTCGAGCTCATTCCGATTAACATGTTCTGGGGATTGCCGATTATCGTCGCTGCACTTCCTATGTTCGCCGAAGTTGCAAGGGCAATCAGCAGGGGAATCGGATTTATGTTGGAAGCGAGAGCGATTTTGACAACCACGGGAGTCATGAAAACGCAGATCGTGTCGTTTACAAATAGCGCAGAGAGGAGAGCCGAGGACAGAATGAGGATCAAGAGGAGTCTTTTGCCGTTTCCCGAAATGGTGACTATACGCATTGCCAGATAGTCAAAGAATCCGGCAATGCCGAGGTATGCTGTGAGTGTCATCATTCCAAAGAGTAATACAATTGGATGAAAATCGATGGCAGCTACAGCTTCCTCTAAGCTTGGAATTCCTAAGGAGAGAATCAGGGCTACTCCAACTGTTGATGCTGCTGGCCGGGAAAGGCTAAACTTGCCCATGTTCTGAATCGCTATTAGGACGTAGGTCAGGATGAAGATCAGCAGTGTTATCAGTAGCAGGTCACCGCAAATGAAAAATTGGCTGGATATATAAAGTATTTCTTAAGAGAGGATCATTATCGTGTCCCCGCTCGAGACTTTGTCCCCCGGCTTGACTAGGACTTTCTCAACCACTCCCTCGAAGGGCGAGGAAATCTGGTTTTCCATTTTCATGGCCTCGATCACGGCAACAGCTTCACCCACCTTAACGCTGTCTCCCTCCTTCTTGAGAATTTTTGTCACTATTCCAACCATTGGCACCTTTATTGCTTTTTCAACCCTCCTATGCTCTTTCTTGGCCATCTCGGAGGCTTTGGCTTTAATTTCGAGGCTCCGACTGACCTCGATCAAAGCCCTTTTTCCGTTCACCACCACCTCGAACTGCGTGGGCGAGAGCTCGATCACATCTACATCGAATTTTTTCTCTGCAACGAAGACGCTGTACTTCAATCTCTCACCCTCTCGGATAGCTTCCATATCCTCGGCGTCTCCTCAATCTCCACCAGGTTTTCCTTTTCCCTAAGGTAACGGTGAATTGCAACAACTGCGGCAAGAAACTCTTCAGCTTCCATACCCATCACTTCGTGGAACACTTCTTGGAGGGTATCTTTTTCCTCTTGCTCTCCAAAATCCTCAGCGAGGATACAAGCTTAATCCTCGTGAACTTCGGATCCACGATGTCGTCCACAAAACCCCTTTCAGCGGCGTTGTATGGATTCGCGAATTTTTCCCTGTATTCTCTTAGCTTCTGCTCCTTCATCTTTGCCTTGTCCTCTGCCATCTCAATTTCATCCCTGAAAATAGTCTCCACGGCCCCCTCTGGTCCAATTACGGAAATCTCTGCCGAAGGGTATGCAAAAACGAAATCGGCGCCCAGATGTTTGCTTCCCATTGCTATGTAGGCTCCACCGTAGGCTTTTCTAATGATGAAGGTTATCAGGGGAACCGTGACCTCGCTGTAGGCTGAGATCAAATAAGACCCGGCTCTGATTATCCCTCCAAATTCCTGCTCCACCTCAGGCAGGAAGCCCGGAACGTCGACGAAGGTGACGATCGGGATGTTGAAGGAATCGCAGAATCTCACAAACCTATGGATTTTGTCGCATCCCTTGAGATCAAGACAGCCC
>CAZZKZ010000005.1:0-2061 GCA_964654915.1 Hadarchaeota archaeon (SeqCode) | reverse complement strand
GCTCGGGAGCGGCATAACCGGAGGGGCCCCCCTCCTGAGATTCAGGCGGATGCTGAGATACGTGAGACTCCTGAAAAGGGAATTTGGCAAGGAGCATCACGTTCACGTCTACCTCTGCACACCCGTCTCCAGGGAGAGGCTGTGGAGGATGAGGGAGGCTGGTGTGGACGAGGTCAGGTTTCACCTCCTCGACCCTGGCCAAGTCGCGGTGGCCCTCGAGGTCGGGTTGGATGCCGGCGTGGAGATTCCTGCCATCCCCGGGTGGGAGGAGAGGATAATCGAACTCCTCAAAAGGCTGGACGGGCTGGAGGGGGCCTTCGTCAACCTGAACGAGCTGGAGTTCTCGGAAACGAACGCGGCGGCCCTAAGGAGGAGGGGAATGAGGCTCAGGGATGACTCGGATGTTGCGGTGGAGGGCAGCGTGGAGTGCGCGGTGAGGGCTCTCGAGTGGGCGGCGGCCAACACATCGCTGCGGGTTCACTACTGCCCGAGCTACGTGAAGGACTCCGTCCAGCTGAGGAACAGGCTGATCAGGAAGGCCTTGAACATCGCGAAACCACACGAGGAGGTCAACGAGGACGGACTTCTCTTCAAGGGGGTGGTGGTCGGGCTCAGGAAGGAGGAGCTGCAGAGGGTTAGGAGGTACCTGCTCAGGAAGTACGGACTGCAGCCCTGGGAGATCCACATCGACCGCCAGAAGAGGAGGCTCGAGCTCCGCTGGGATCTCGCGGAGAGGCTGGCCAAGGCGGAGAAGAATCTCAGGTTCGCCCTCGTTGAGGAGTATCCGACCTACGACAGGCTGGAGACAAGCGTCATTCCCCTCTGAGCCTGCCTCTGAGGTAGCGGGCCGCGAGCTTGGAGTAGTGCACGGCCTGGGATTTTATCCCCTTGAACTCTGCGGCGGTGACCTGCCTGAGCGGCCTGGCGGGGATGCCGACGACGACCGTCCTCGGGGGAACCTCAACCTCCCGGGGGACGACGGCGCCTATCCCGACTATCGCACCCTTCCTCACGATGGCGTCGTTGAAGATTATCGCACCGCCGCCTATCAGCGTCTGATCCTCGATGAACGCTCCGTGGACCAGGGCGTTGTGACCGACTATCACGTAGCTCCCTATCTTCGCCGGGGAGATCCTCACGGTACCGTCGTAGACATCGCCGGCGTGGACGACGGCGTTGTCCTGTATGCAGGTGTACTTCCCGATCGTTATCCTGCCGAAGTCCCCGCGGATGACCGCGCCTGGCCAGACGCTGGAGAAATCCCCTATCCTTACGTCACCGATCACGGTTGCCGAGGGATGGACGAAGGCCTTCTTCGATATACGTGGCCTTTTGCCCTCGAACTCCTCAATCATGCGGTGGCACCGGCGAGCTCTTCCCTCTTCGACTGAACCAGAATGATGTCGCCGACGGCGACCACGCTGCTGTATGGGACGCTCACGGCCTTGCCCTCCCTCTTCCCGATGACAAGGCCGGCGATCGCCCCCGCCCTGTCGTCGATCAGGACATCCTCAACAACGCCGGTGTACTTCGCCCTGTCCGTGTAAATCTTGAGACCGATGAGCTGTGCCGCCCTCTTCACTCTTTCACCTCGATTACACTTCCGACATCGGCCTTTTTAGCTTTGCCTCCGGGCCGGGAATTCCTGCTTTCCTCACTTTCCGAGTCAGGAAAATGTCTCTTCCGTTCCCCGGAAAGGATTTTAAATGCGGGGCGGGACAAATAATGATGGGAGGTCTGATGGGAGAGAGAGTTGAAGTCATTCTCAGGATCCCGTTGGCCATTGTCTACGGGATAATCGTCGGAGTCTGGGGATTTATCGTGGCTATCTCATTCCTGATTCACTGGCTCTACACGCTCATCTTGGGAAGACGGCACCTTGGGATAGCAAAGTTCACGAACAGATATCTGACCTACGTGTACCTCGTCTACAGGTACATGTGGCTTGTGACGAACGAGAGACCGTGGCCGATAGGGAAGAAGGGACCTGAGGAGCTCCAGCCAGTGGATGTGAAATAGCCGTTCCGGCATTTAAAGCACCTCCGCTGTAAGCGCTGGCCG
>CAZZKZ010000004.1:0-1699 GCA_964654915.1 Hadarchaeota archaeon (SeqCode) | reverse complement strand
CGCCTATCCTCATGCCCCTTACATCCGGCTTCAGGTTCTCCAAGTAGCTCACACGGTCAACATCCAGCATCATGCACTCCCTCTCGTTTCTCCCGGCAATCACCTCGAGGAGGAGCGCCGTCCCGGCCACGTCCGGGGCGATCGGACCAATCTGATCCAAGCTCATCCCGAGATCTATCAGGCCGTGCCTGGGAACTAGGCCGTACGTCGGCTTGACCCCCACCACACCGCAGTGGCTCGCCGGGTTCCTTATCGAACCGCCCGTGTCGGTCCCCAGGGCCAGGTCGCAGAGTCCGGCCGCGACGGCCGCCGCGCTCCCGCTGCTGGAGCCGCCCGGAATCCTGCCGGGGGCCGACGGGTTGTCGGTCGGACCGAAGGCGCTGGTCTCCCCGCTGGATCCGCAGGCGAACTCGTCCATGTTCGTCATGCCGATTATTATCGCGTCCTCCCGCCTGATCCGCCTGATGACCTCCGCGTCGTACGGGCAGACGTAGTCCTCCAGGGTCCGGGAGGCGCAGGTCGCCCTGAGCCCGAGGACGTTTATGTTGGACTTCACGGCGATCGCGAGACCGGCCAGCCTGCCAACCCTCTCCCCCTTTCTTATCTTCTCGTCAACCCTCTCGGCCTCCTCCAGCGCCTTCGGGTTAATCTCGATGAACGAGTTTACCTTTTTATCGAGCTTCCCTATCCTCTCGAGGAAGCCCTGCACGTTCTCGCGCGCCGAGAGCTCGCCCCTCCTTATCCTCCCCAGCTTCTCTAGCGTTCCGTCCATGCCGCGACCTCCACCCCGATATTTCCCTCCTCGTCCTTTCGCGGGGCGTTGGAGAGGAACATCCTCCTAAAGTCCTCGAGCCTCCTCCTCTCCGCCGGCTGCCCGTCCGGTCTGGTTATGTTGTACATCTCCTGGCTGTAGTAGGTCTCCTTCGTCTCCGGGAGGTCCCTTATGGACTCGAGGAACGACTTTATGATCTCCTCGGCCGCCCTCTCGACATCCTCGCCCATCAGATAGAGGTACGTCTTCCCTTCTAAAAATGCGCCTGCGGGAACAGCGCGCCGGATTTTGCGGCCAGATATTTCAGAATCTCCGGGCCCGGCTTTACTTCTCTATGCCGGCCCACTTACGGAGCTCCCTTCCAACCCTCTCTATGAGGTGCTCCTTCCCCTCCTCCCTCATCCTCTTCAGGGTCGGGATGCCCCTCTTGGCCTCCTCAACCCACTCCTGGGCGAATCTCCCGCTCTGTATGTCCTCGAGGATCCTCCTCATCGTCTCCCTCACCCCGGCGTCTATGAGCCTCGGCCCCCGCGTTCTCCCGCCGTACTCCGCCGTGTTGCTCACCGCCTTCCACATCCCCTCTATCCCGTGCTCGTAGATCAGGTCGACGATGAGCTTCAGCTCGTTTAGGCACTCGAAGTACGCGACCTCCGGCTGGTAGCCCGCCTCCACGAGGGTCTCGAAGCCGGCCTTTATCAGCTCCGTGACCCCCCCGCACAGGACCACCTGCTCCCCGAAAAGGTCCGTCTCGACCTCCTCCTTGAACGTCGTCTCGATCACACCGATTCTGGTCAGCCCGACGCCCTTCGCCATCGCCAGCGCTATCTGCTTCGCCATCCCGCTCGCGTCCTGCGCCACGGCCAGGAGGCCGGGAACGCCCGCGCCCCGCAGGTACATGCGCCCGACGACGGGGCCCGGCCCCCCGGC
>CAZZKZ010000003.1:0-2443 GCA_964654915.1 Hadarchaeota archaeon (SeqCode) | reverse complement strand
GCACGCCGTCCCCGTGCACCCTGCCCGCGCCGCTCCCCCCCCCCCCGCCGGCCCCCCCCCTCACCCCCCCCCCGGTCCCGCCGGTGGTCTACCTCCTCAGGGTCCTCCGCTTTCCCGTCCTGATCGAGGAGAGGGCGGGCGAAACGACATTGGTGAGCCTCGAGGTAGCCAACGAGTCCGCGGAGAGGCTGGAGAACGCGGCGGTCACCCTCGAGGTCGCGGAGAACTGGATGGCGGTAGCGATAAAGCCCTTCCCGCAGGTCCTCTCCCTCGGCCCGGGGGAGAAGACGACAATCAACCTCCTCGTGAGCGTACCATCGACCGCGGCCCCGGGGGACTACGGATTCAGGCTGACCGTCAGGGCCGGAGACGCCTTCGCCTCCACCATCTCCGTTCTTAGGGTCAGGCCAAGGCTTCCCGAGCAGTACGCCTCCGCCCTGAGACACATATGCCTCGACCTGGAGAACGGGGAGACGGTTGTCAAGATAATCGCGAAGAACGGCGCGAGGTTCCTGCGCGCCCTGCACGTGACCGACAACATCCCGCCCGGGCTGGTGCAGGTCCTCGACAGGGCCCTCTTCGAGGAGATCCCGGCCGAGATCTCGCCGCCGACCGTGACCTGGACGATGGTGTCCCTTCAGCCCTTCGAGGTGAGGGCCCTCTCCTACCGCCTCCCGTCCATCCTGCCCGACTATCAGGATTACCTCTATTGGAGGTTCGTCCGGCTCATCGCCGTCTACGAGGTGGCCGAGCTCGTCAGGGTAGTCGACCTGAAGTCGGAGTTCCTCAGGCCGGGCGGGACGGGCAGGCTCATCCTCACCCTGAAGAACCTCTCGAGCGAGAACCTCGTGGTGACGGCCATCCTGCGGCTCCCGGCCGGCTGGACGGTCCAGCCGGACGGCGTCAGCATGAAGCTGGAGCCGGCGGTCTCGGGAGCCTTCGTCTTCTACGTCACGATTCCGGAGTACGTCGAGCCGATGACCTACATGGGAGAGCTGAGGATATACTACAAGGACCAGGAGATGGTGAGGGGTGTGGCGTTCGTCGTCTTCTCGCGCGGTCCGAACATCCTGCTCATCCTGCTAGCGGTCGCCGCGGCCGCGGTCGCCTGCCTGGCGGCGGTCTGGGCAGTCAGGAGGAGGCGTTGGAGGTCGAGCCGCAGGCCCGAGGTGGTGGAGATCCTGAGGAGGGCGGGTGAGGAGAGATGATCCTGGGAGTGATCTCGGGGAAGGGCGGAACGGGCAAGACGACGGTCGCCGCGAACGTGGGGGCCTCTCTCGCGATAGACTTCGGGAGGAGGGTCCTGCTCGTTGACTGCAACAGGGAGTCGCCCGACCTCCCGCTGCTCTTCAACCTCTACCCGCCGATCCCGTCCCGCAGGAAGGAGGTCGAGGGTCTGACCGCGTACACCTACCGCCCGGGCCTTGACGTCGTCCCGGCGGACTCGCTTGAGAATGTCAGGATTGAGAGGCTCGGGAGCATCCTCAGGAAGGCGGGATATCACTACGTGATTTTGGACGCCCCGCCGGTCGGCTTCTCAGACGTGGTCGGCGCGAGCGACAGCGTCCTGATCGTGACTACCCCGGACCTCGCGGCGGCCTCGAGGGCTATCAGGGCGGCGGGCATGGCGGAGAGGGCGAAGGTGAAGGCGACCGGCATCGTCGTCAACAGGGTGAGGAGGGCGGGCCACGAGGTGAGCTGGGCGGAGATGACATCAGTCTCCCGCGTCCCCGTCATCGGCGTCATCCCGGAGGACAGGAAGGTCGCGGAGAGCCTGATGGAGGGGATCCCGTGCGTCATCTCCCATCCGGGCTCGGCCGCCTCAATCGCCTTTAAGAGGCTGGCGGCGGAACTCTGCGGTGAGGAGTTCAGGATGGATCCGATCAAGAGGCTGAAGCTGAGGGGGCTGAGGTTCTGGCGCTCGGTCTGACGGAGGTAATCCTATCGGCAGTCGCGATTTCGATAATCACGGCCGTCCTGAGGTACGGCGGGGTGATCGCGAAGGGCGGAATCGGCGTCAGGCTCCTCGTGATCTCCGTGGCCTTCCTCCTTATGGGCGTGGGCTTCGAGCTCCTCTCAAACGTTTTAGAGGTCTACGGAAACACCTCGGTGGCGGAGCAGATCAGGAGGGCGGGGATCTACCTCGGCCAGAGCGTCGGAGGCATCTGCGCAATCGTCGGCGGGATCCTCATCGCACTCAAGGCCCTCCTCTCTTCCGAGTGAGCCTGCAGAAGCCGCGGACCGGGCAGGCCTGACACCTCTTCCTCTTGCAGAACTCGATGCCGAGCCTGACGAGCGTTGGCTCGAACCTCTTCACGTCCCTGACCCTCAGCCTGCCGGCGACCTCCAGGGCCAGCGGCGACGGCTCCGGGTCCGCGTCCGGCCCGATCACCCTGAGCTCGCGCAGGAAGATGCTGGGGGGGAGCGGGCGTGGGCGCCGGCG
>CAZZKZ010000002.1:0-2061 GCA_964654915.1 Hadarchaeota archaeon (SeqCode) | reverse complement strand
CCTGGCGCGACCGTGGTGGGATCTCTTAGGGGCCCCGTCCGGGCGTTCCCCCGGCCACCGGCCCGGGATCGGCAGGATGGCGGAGGAAGCGCAGCTTCCGCTCTGGCTTCGGGTTCTCCGGCCGGGCCGGAGCTTTCTGCTGGAAACGGAAGACGCATCGGAGGCCTTCAAGATACTCGAGCAGATAGCGAATGCAGGGGTACCATCGGTTTGCGTGACAATAGCCACTCCCGGAAGCGTTCGGGCGGTCTACCGCCTGGGGGATACCCCCATTCTGTGGATTTCAAAGCAGGGCGAGCCCGCGGCTTCCCCGGATGATCTGGAAATCCTTCAGAGGGAGATCCATTCGCTCTCCGAGGGGCGCGAGGTCATCCTTTTCGACGGGTTCGAGATTCTTGTCAGGTTCAACGGCTTCGAGCGCGCCATCCGGTTCCTGAGAAACATAGTGGAGAGGGCCGCCGTGCGGAGGAAGATTGTGGTGATACCAGTCAATCCCGCCGCGCTGGAAAGGAAGCAGATTCACATGATCAGGCTGATGACGGAGCCGCTCTACCTCAGGACTGGAGCCACTGGATAGAGCCGAAGGAAACCTCTACTCGCTGTTTCCGGATGCCAGATCCCTGCGTGCCTCGACCAGCCTCAGCCCCCTCTTTGAGAAAAATCTTATCCCCTCCTTGGTCAGCGAGTAGATCTTCGCCGGCCTTCCTGGTGAGAACTTCACCTCGTCCTCGGACCGCAGGAACCCGAGCTTCTCAAGCCTCTTCAGGAGGCGTGCGATCTTCCACCTCGGAAGATCCGTCGCCGAGGCCAGCTCGGAGATCTTTTTTCCACCACCCACCAGCATGCGGGCTATCTGCAGAACAGTTTCCTCGTCAGCCATGTTTATTTCCAGTTTTTATCGGGTTTTAAAAGAATTTAAAACTTTTTTACTGTAAGAATTTTTTAGCAATGCAGGTAAAAAGGATTTCATGGGGAGGCTTCTGGAATCGTCACTCCTTGAGACAGCTCCGCGCCCCGCGGATGTTCGCGGGGTTCCTCCCACAGGAGGCACGTGAGCATGGATGCGCCCAAAATCATCTCCCTGCTTTTGGCGGTCCCATTCCTGATCTCCTGGAGCCGCTGCGTTCTGGGCTACCTCAGGCTTGCCAAGATATTCAGGGCACCAAGAACGTGGTCCTGGGCGGTTCTCCCGCTCTCCGGCGCGATGCTGGCCTACTTCATGCTGATGCTGTACATCATCTCCGGTGACAGGGGCTTCTTGGCCGGGTTCATCCTGGCCGGGACGATCGCGACGCTTCCCTTCCTTCTCTCGAACTTGGAATCCATCATGACCTCGAGGAGGCTCAGGAAATGATCGAGGGGCTATCACTGATACCGGCGGCTCTCGGGTTCGGCGTTTTCATACTGTGTGTCCTGATATACAGGATCCAGAGACACCCATTCTGGAAGCTCTCCGCGATATCCTCGGCCCTTCTTTTCCTCTCACTGCTCTGCGGCGGGATCTGTGTCCTCTCCAGATCCTCCATCTGGGGCATCCCGTTCGCCGGTCTGGGCATAGCGGCCTGCCTGTCCCAGGAAGCGGCGACGAGGCGGCTCTTCGAGATAGCGCACATCCCGTCATCCATGGCGGCCGGAATGGAACTCAGGAACGACATAGAGGCCATGGGTGAGTACTCCTCCCTGACCGAGGAGTTCCTCTCCCGCATAGTCCCGTTCGTCGGAGACGTTGCCCGTGATGTCGCCCGCGAGCGCTTCTCGAGGGTCCAGCTTTTCAGGGGATGCATGACCGCCGACGGACATATTGACATGAGGCTTGTGTTCGAGAGGCTTCAGCAGATGGACGTGAAGGAGACAACCGGAATAATCTACACCACCTTCCTGCAGGTCCACGAAAGCCTTCTAGAATCCTGCAGAACAATGATGTCGTACGAGGACGCCGTGGAAAGGTTTGACGAGGCCCTGTCGGAGGTTGCCGGACACTACGGCGAGAAGGTCTACAGGTACGGGCTACCGGCCATTCTCACCTTCCGCCTGTTTCAGCCGCTGGTTTCCGCGCTCCCG
>CAZZKZ010000001.1:0-2354 GCA_964654915.1 Hadarchaeota archaeon (SeqCode) | reverse complement strand
CGCGGCGACTATGTGACCCC
The DNA here is from genome assembly GCA_964654915.1 of Hadarchaeota archaeon (SeqCode). GTDB lineage: Archaea > Hadarchaeota > Hadarchaeia > Hadarchaeales > Hadarchaeaceae > JAVZGN01. The sequence goes on along the minus strand of CAZZKZ010000001.1, from coordinate 2,334 downwards.
CGCCGATGACCGTGAAGGCTGGGGAGTCCGCCATCGCTTTCAGAACCCCAAAGGTCCCCCTGCTGAACTCCGGCTTCTCGAAGACCCCGAACGGCCCGTTCGCGACCACAGTCTTCGCCCTCATTATCTCCTCCCTGTAGATCTCCACCGTCTTCGGTCCGATGTCGTTGACCGGCAGGTCCTCCGGGAGCTTCACCCTCTTCCCGCCCGAAACAACCGTGGCGATCTCGCCGACCCTCGGTCCGGGCACCCCGAGCTCGAGCACCTTCGGCTTCCCATCCGCCTCCACAGCCACATCAACCGGCACGAGTATCTTATTCCCGTGTTCCGCCACCAGCTTCTTCGCCTTGTCAGCCACCTTCTCATACCCCTTCGAGCGGATGAAGTTCTCGTTCTTCTCGCCGAGGTCAACCCCGGCCGCGATCAGGAATGCCTGACCGACCAGACCGCCCGTCAGAACGATATCCGCGATCCCACCCTTCAGGACGCGCTCGGTTATCTTGATCGAGTCGTCGAACTTTGCCCCGCCGAGAACGTAGACGCACGGGTGCTCGGGCGTGACCGCCTTTGACAGGGCCTTCAGCTCCCTCTCCATGAGCCTCCCGGCGCAGGTCGGCAGGACCTCTGCCAGCCCCACAAGGGACGGGCTCGACCTGTGGATGGCCGCAAACGCGTCGTTGACGAAGACCTGCCCGACGGAGGCGAGATATCTCACCATGAATGTCTTGCCAAGCTTCTCCGGCGGAAGCTTGGCCACCTCCTCCGCCAGCATCCTCACGTTCTCCACGAGCATCACCTCGCCCTCCCTCAGCTGTTTTATCTTCTCAACGACAGCGGGCCCGATCAGCTCCGGAACATACTTGACATTCACCCCGAGAATCTCCGAGAGCTTTTCGGTGTGCTTCTCGAGGGTCGTGAAGTCCGGGTCCTCCGGTCTGCCTTGGTGGGCGAGAACCACAACCTTGGCCTTCTTCTCAACGAGCTCCTTCAGGGTCGGGGCGCACTCCCTTATCCTCGTGTCGTCGAGAAGCTCGCCGGTCTCCGGATCCACGGGTGAGTTTATGTCGACCCTAACTATGACAACCTTGCCCCTCACATCCACATCGTCGAGCGTCAGGAACTTCATCAACACCAGAACAACCGAACCTCTTTTAAGTTTTGCGCATATGTCTCATTTTTGAGATTGTTATCAAAAACGTTATAAGAAGCAGGAGAAACGTTTGAGGGATGAGCGAGGACATCGAGCTTCTGCTCCTGCTCGCCGAGAGGGGGGCAGCCGGGTCGGAGGTCGAGGTCAGGCTGGAGGATTTAGCCAAGGCTCTGGGATGCTCGAGGCAGACTGCGCACCGCAGACTGGTCAGGCTGGAGAAATCCGGGCTCATCAGGAGAAGGTTGAAGGGAAGGAGGCAGCTGCTCGAGATAAGCGAGAGGGGGAGGGCATCGCTGCAGGCCCTCCTGCTCAGGCTTGAGAAAGCCCTGCGGAGCACCGGGTCCATAAGGCTGACAGGAACCGTCACGTCCGGCCTGGGCGAGGGCAGCTACTACATGAGGATTCCGCACTACATGAAGCAATTCGAGAGGATGCTCGGCTTCAGGCCGTACCCCGGAACTCTGAACGTTAAGCTGGACGGCGCATCCGAGGAGAGGGCCGCCGCCCTGAGGGAGATGACCGGCAGGGTCGTGAGGGGATTCAGGTCGGAGACGAGAACCTTCGGGGACGTTAAGGTCTTCCCGGCGCGCCTTAACGGGACGGATGCCGCCCTGATCTTCCCCGTCAGGAGTCACCACAGGGATGTTGTTGAGGTGATCTCTGGGAGAAACCTGCGGAGGTCCCTCGGACTCAAGAACGGCGACCGGGTTGAGCTGGAGGTGATCGTGTGATAGACGAGGCCATAAAGGCGCTGAGGAGGGGAAGGTTCGTGCTCCTGCACGACTCGGAGAAAAGGGAAAACGAGGTCGACCTCGTGATGGCCTGTGAGAGGGTCACGGCCAGACGGGTCGCCGAGATGAGGACGCTCGCCGGCGGGCTCATCTGCGTCAGCGTTCACCCGGTGGCCGCGAGGAACCTCGGCCTTCCCTACATGACCGAGATCTACCGGGAGGCGGAGGACAGGTTCAGGGTCCTTGAGGCGGCGAGGCCCGATGACATCCCGTACGACGAGAGGTCCGCCTTCTCCATAACCGTCAACCACAGGAAAACGTTCACGGGCGTGACCGACAGGGACAGGGCGCTGACCATCCGCGAGCTGGGGAGGATCGGGAGGAAGGCGATGAGGAGGGAGGCGGGGGGGGGATTGGGGGGGGGGTGCCGGAGCGCGGGCCACGGGCCGTGCC